>DASPVU010000175.1:0-2256 GCA_035622215.1 Myxococcota bacterium
CTCGGTAAAAAGAAAAATAACACAAAAATTAGTGCAGTGAAAATCGCCATTATACCATTATATGAAGCTTTTCCGGCTTTGCAAAATACGTAGTCAGGTTTGACACGGTTTTGCGTACGTCACGCCGCTTTTCTAAATGGCTTTACAAGCGACTTACCAATATCTTGTCCGTTAAGTCCTAAATAAATTAGCGCTCGTATTAGCAAGTCTGCCGAGACCGAAGCATCCCCTGCTTCCATTTTGGCTACGCGGGATTGGCTTGAGTGCATGAGACTTGCCAAATCAGCCTGTGAAATTCCAGCCTTTTTTCGGCCCCGTATTAAAGCCTCGGTAAGGGCTAGTTTTACTTCTAAAAAAGCGGCCTCCTCTTCGTTAAGGGCGAGGAAATCCTTAGCATCGCCAACGGCGAAACCGGCTTGTTCAAGTTTCTTTTTTATTGAAGGCTTCATTATCTATTCCTCCTTAGAGCGTCGTAGAGCTTCATGCGTCGCTTACAATTATGGCATTGGCCGAGATTTGGGCATGTCTATTCCATGCCCTCGCTGCAACAGTCGCAAGAGCAAACCTGCTTCAAAGCGGGCATCTTTGGAAAACGGTGGCGTTTTTATTTCGCCTTTGAGCCATATAAGCGGTTCTTCCATAAAGTTATTATATGTCAGCAATGGCATAATGTCAAGCTTGACATATAACTGATCCGTTTATGGCATTTTTTAGCAGCTTGTAAACTGTCGAGCGCCCTATCCCCATTTTTTTAGCTATACTCCCTGCTCCCTCTCCCTGATTACGGAGCTCGGCTACAAGGTCTTTATCAATCCTTGTTTTGGGCCCAAACTTAACGCCATTCGATTTTGCTTCAATGCTGCCTTCGTTAGTGCGCTCAAGAATGCGTGCTCGTTCGGCTTGGGCTACCAAGGGAGTATTTATAATTCGATGATGCCGAAGCGTACGCCTTCGGTGATGGCTTCTACTCGGTTGCTCACTTCGAGTTTTTGATAGATGTGTTCAAGATGTGTGCGGATGGTGGCTTTGGAGAGTTTCAGAACATCAGCAACTTCTTGATTGCTTAGGCCCTTGGCGATCATTTGCAAAACTTCGATTTCGCGAACAGTTAAGAGTTCTTTAAGATCGCGATTTTCTTGCTGGGAAATATCGTAGCCGTGGGAAAAATGTTTGAGAAGCCTTCTCGCCAAATTTGGCTGGATCACCGTACCGCCATGAAAGACGTCCACAATCGCTTCATGGATTCGATGAGCATCCGCACCTTTTAAAAGATAGCCAGAAGCACCTGCCTTGATAGCCGCTAAAACCTTCTGCTCATCTTCGAACACGGTAAACATGAGAATTTCTATCGATGCGTGCATGGCTTTTATGCGCTTGGTCGCTTCGATGCCGTTCATTTTGGGCAGCCCAAGATCGCATAGGACAACGTTGGGGTATTGATCGAGCGCCAAGAGCTCTGTTATCGCTTCTTCCGCCGACATCGCTGCACCCATAATGGTTAGATCGCTGAAACTCGACAGAACTTTAAGTTGGCTCTTCAATACTGCCGGCTGATCCTCGATAATAAATAGACGAATCGTTCCCATAGGCTCACCACAAAAAAACGTTTTAATACCTTAGGACTTAGGATGGTGATATTTCAAGAACAATTTTTGTGCCCTCGGTGGGTTTGGAGTAGCAGGCAAGTTGAGCACCGATTAATTTTGCGCGGGCCTTCATATTTTTTATGCCAAACTGCTGCCCTGTGCGGGCGTTGGGATCAAAGCCCATGCCATCATCTATAATGGCCACGCTTAGGTATGCGTCACTTTTTTCCACAGTTACGTTAACCGCTTGGGCGCGAGCGTGTTTGAGGACGTTGGTCAGTGCCTCCTGGATGATCCGACAACAGGCAATTTGCTGCGGAGCGCTTAGTCGTTGCAGTAAATCTATATTATTTTTCTGAATATTTATGTGATGGCGGTTCATCATTTTTTCTATCATTAAATCGATCTGTTCAGCGATGGCAAAGTCACCGTTAAGGAATGAAATAGAACGGCGCATGTCATCGATGGATTCAATGGCTGATTCCTTGATTTCAGATATTTCTTGGTGGAGGCGCGCGTCCTCTGCCTGCATCAAGTGTATATAATCGCATTGCATGACGATGCTGGCCATCTTTGCGCCCACTCCATCGTGAAACTCACGAGCCATGCGCTGACGTTCTTCAACCACGGCCAGATTTTTCAGCTTTTTCTCTAGCGCCACCATGGAGCG
>DASPVU010000176.1:0-21416 GCA_035622215.1 Myxococcota bacterium
TACCGAGTTGTGATAAGACTATCGCTATTCCGGAAAAGCACACTAGACCAGTAAAGCATGAAATCTCCAATGACATCGCCGTTTTTGATATAGAAGGCAGTGGTGCTTTGACTCATCCAGGTTTCAACCGCTGGAATACCCTTGAAAAGACCAAAGGACTGGTTCATTTGTTTGCACATGATGAAGCCGAAATTAGGAGTTTTTCAGGCATTAAGCATATTGTGGCCGAAGACCGGTTAGCTAACGAGTTTGGCAAGACTCTCACGACGATAAATCCCAAAAAACTCATCATCTTTCTTTCGGGCCATGGGGCGCCATCGGGGAATTTTTGTTATGTGAGTCAAACACGCTGTAATGTTACCGCTGATGTCTTGGTTGATGCGCTTCGAGAGTATGCCAAGGGCCATGATCTTCACTTGCAGCAGGTGTTAGTAGTTCCGACTTCCTGTTACAATAAATTGCTCATGGATAACTTTGCTCAGCTTCTTAAATCACATTCTTGGCCATTTGCCATTTCTTTTATCTCACAAAAGAATGAGACGAAATGTCAACAAACATCGCCCGGTGAGAGCCTTTTAGAAAATGAAATAATACCTGATAAAAAATTAACTGACCATGAATTGAATGAGTTTCTAAACCTAACTACAGTGGAGCAATTAATTAACTTTCAAAACGCACTCATTCTCCCTGGATTTAAAAAGTACCTTGAATATCAAGTCAGGTATAATCAAATGCCGAAGCCAATTGAACTCTCCGATTTTGGCTTCGACATAAGAATCGTCCAACACCTTTTCAGCAGCGGTGGCAATGTTGCAATGCTATTTCCCAATGGCCGCTCGGTGAAGACATTATTAGAGGAGCTCACTTTGCCTGGCCACATCCAATCAAAAGCGCAAACTCTTAGTTTTCAAATGGAAGAAGGCAACCCTGACGGGACTCCGAAAACTCGAGATATTGCTGTCAATGGCAATACTTCGTTGATAATAGACGAGCCCGATATGCAAGATAAGCCGGTTGGCAGGATAAGCGTTATTTTATCTCGAGAATAAGTGCTCAAAAAATCGGCACAAACCGTCGACTTGAAGTATACGCTTCCAATTAGCCTTAAGTTTCCCTTGACATATTGCGATACATTTGCGTGGCAATAACAAATTGCTGGAAACCATGCCACATAGTTTTTGTACCGGGCGGCAGGTTTTTCGACGTAGGTTTATATCCGCCCATGCGCGCTATTTTAAGCAAGATGTCTGATAGCCTCGGACATTCCTCTGGTATTTTCTCGCCGAAATAGACATATAAAGCTTTCCATTCGAAAGATTCAAACAAATGATCGGCCATTATACAATCTTTATTGCGACCAGTATAAATTATCCAATATAACCTACAAGCAGATATCGACGCCATTATCAATAAATTTTCTATCGCTTGCTTAGAGCTGTGTAAATAAATTTCATCAACCTGGTAACCTGTTTTTAAAACCTTAAAGTAATCCTCAATATGCCATCTTTATTTGTATATTTTAACGATTTCTTCGAGTTGACTTAAGCTGTCAATCGGCAGATTGGTGGACAAAAACCATTCATATTCTTCATTATACACTTTTACTATATTAACTTTGATTGGTAGATATTCTATTCTTTCTGTTTTTGCATCCTTGCTTTTTATATACCGGAGGCAACATCACTTCCACAGCCTTAATATTGAGAGCTATCGTTCTAACTTCACGGCTCTTTGGATCCTGAATCTTAGTTTTTATCTTGCCCTTTATGGGTGAACGTTCAACTATATCCCATGACTTCTCACCGTGAGAACGATGCTTAATGCCAGTATATCGACTGAATTTGGACCGGATTACAAACTCTTCATTGTTAATTACTAACGAGCGCATAAATTCATAAAAATCGCTCTCTCTATCAGCTACTGTTATTATTCGATTATGCGAACCACTAATTCGTTGTCTAACACTATCTAGCGCTTCAAGCCATCGGCAACTTGCTTTATCTTTTAAGCAACGGTTACGGTTATTAATAGTCGTATCGAATTCATCAAAATCAAAAATTTTAACGTCGATAAGACCCAAAGGCTCATTTTTATCGGTAACACAAAGTACACTATGTTGAATTAGCCCGTACTGGTCTGTTTTTTGCGATTTCCCTATTCTTCCTAGCTGAGTTTTTGCATAATGGTCCGTAAAATTTAAGCGCATCTGATCTTGTATGGCTAAAATGTATTTTGAATCGGTTGAATTTATACGTTTTATAGTTTCTTGATAATGAGGCTCTATCAACTTACAACCGGTCACTTTTGGATTACTAAAAAAAATCGTACGCTTGTCTGGCATCCTTTGGCTCGACAAAAACACGCCGAATACAGCTACCTAATTTTTCTTGAAGTCGCACAAAAATCGTTCTGGCTCGTTCGTTTAGCCGTTTATCATGTAAATTCAACGTGTGATATTCGTCGGAAAAAAATTCTTCGGAGCTTCCGTAGCCCAATGAAAGTGCCATCGACAAAACCTCGGGTGATGCATGCTTAGCACTGTAACTCTTTGCATCTCAAATTATTCCCGATCCGCTGCAATACTTAAGGCTAATTGGAAGAGTATACGCTAAATGGACACACTTAGGCAGCCTTTTTCAATTCAACCGCAAATGGCATACCGGCGTTCCGTAACTGGTCTTCGATCAAGGTTGCAACGAATTGATGCTCCGAATAGCCAAGGACTTTCGCAAATTCGGCTGCTTTTTCTATGCTTACAGTACGTCGGCTATTCTCGATATCGCATAGATGCGACCGTGACATGTGCATTAAGCGAGCCAATTCAGCCTGAGAAATCTCATCGCATATTCTCGTGGAGCGAAGCAAATCACCAAATGTTAGAGGACCTCCTCGCAGTGAATCGAGAAATTTTATAGTGTCGCTTTTCTTCTTAGTATTCATGGTGCGTTACCTCCTCTACCCAAACCAACTCGATTTCCTTCCCTTTTATGACGTATATAGCTCGATAAGCCCTATTCAACCTTATTGACCGCTGACCTTTGCGTTTCCCCTTCAATGGCTCATCATGATAACCGGGAGTTTTCTGAACCTCGCGCAGACCTTCTTTTTCTACCGTCTTAACCCAGCCTTGAAATTTATCTCGGATATGTTGCGGGACCACCCTTAAGTCTTTTTTGGCTTGTGGGGATAGGTTTACATCATAAATTTCCATATCATCCATCATCGTACCCTATATGAGGGTACGAAGCAAGCCTTATTTGTCTTCTTAATCGATCAATAGACATAGGGGCCTCCTGGCGCCCATAAAACGATTTAGGAGACATAAAATTGTGATGGAATTTTGCTGTCCACCAATTCATAACTTAGGAGACATTTTTTGGGGAGCAGGTCAGGGGCGGGTCAAGAGGTCTCAGACTCTATATCAAATTGGATCGAATTTCCCGGAACAGGTCACCTGCCCATGCTATCCTGCCTGAAATAACGGGGGACACTATGATTACAAAACCTGGTTTCGTTGCTTTGATTTCCATATTGGCGACGGTGGCACAGGCCTACCCTTTTGAGCCTGTTTTGCCTGGCTTCTATTTATGCACCGCAACAGATGATGCAAACGAAGAAATTCTTAGCGGCACACTGTATTCCATCGCAGGACACGGCAAGCTCAAGTTTTTGGGACATCAAGAGGTAGAGGCCTATTGGCATCATCCGATTCAGTGTAACCACAATTCCAGCGGCGAAGAGGTGTGCGTAATACTGGCGAATAAAATCAAAATTTCTTTTAACAGCAATGGTAAATCCTATAGCGCTGATCTTAGGCGCAGTGAAGATAGTCTCTATGGCTATTTGAAAGATCTAGATGAAGAAAACCCTAGCCCAAGGTCCATTTCTTGTGCATGGCGCGGTTAACATTTCCGCATCTGACGTAAAAAACCAAACACTTCTCGTTGTATTTTGGTGGGTGCGATTCCAAATCGCTCCTGAGATTTGAAGGACTACGTTACTGATTGATTACCTGTTCTTCACAAATTACCAACTTTGAGATCTCCTTTGGGTTGTCGTCTCCGCCGAATTGAACGTCATTGTAAATAAGTTCACTCGGTTAGCGGGTATAGGAATGGCCCCGATTTACCCCAAAAGGGGCTTTAGAAGGCTCTAGCAGGGCATAGATAAAGGATCTGGGCAGTCGCTCCCCATATCTAAGTAAGCTGGCCCAGAAAAATCTTGGATATTTGGTCCAAGGTCTTCAATATTGAGCCCAAAGACGAGGGTTTTTGGGATCCGCTTAAGAAAATTTGGCGTTACGATAGTTCCTATAAACTCTTCATACAAAATATGGCCATGGGCATCGACATAGCGGCCGCATTCTATCCGCGTGCGCATCTCGCATACTCGCTCGTAGATGCCCATTCTTTTTAACAGGCCGCAAGCTACACCGCGGATATCTAATGCTTGCCCGCCCTTTCGAATATGGGGAAATTTTTCAATTAAGGTGGGTCTGGAGCCATACCGCCTTAACCAGTAACATGCGGCTGGCCCGGCAATACCGGCGCCAATTACGAGAATTTTTCTTAAGCTTGGCTTTATTGTTCCCATTAGCGTTAATTATTTCGAAGGGTAGACGAGCTTTGCTCTAATGATTCGGTAAATTTTATAATCGGTAGGGCTCGCAGCATCTATTTTAAATTGCGGAATGTATTCAAATTCATTTGGAATTTCAGGGAGAAATTCATTGGGCTCACAACTAAATTGCAACCGGTAGCCTCGATTTAACAGGACCTCGTGCTCCTTCACGGTCACCATGGTGCCAGTATCAAGTGATTCTGGGAATTGAAAAAGAGGATCGTGCCCATCCACCTCAATCATGAAAATAATGGCCTTTTGCGTCAGTTTATAAATGGTATCTGCGTAGGTCTTTTTGTTGTATTCTTGGGCGATATTATCGTGGTGATGAAGTGCGGCGCCAAAAGACGTGGTCGACGACCCAAATCCCGCATCATCGAGATGATTTTTCTGCCCGGGATTAAAGCATCCGTATGTCAAACCATCAAACTCATCACCCGAATCGCTTCTTATTGTCCTAAAAACTATCGTTTTATCTGAAGGCTTATCTCTCTTTGATTCTTCTTCTTTAAAAGCCAAATCCATACAGTGGATGATGTTACGAATAACACCGTCAGAAGTGCTATTATTTGTGGGATCGGTGGAACAGTTAGCTTCTGGGCCAATAACGGGTGCAAAATATTTGTTTTCTCGCAACATTTTGTTCACGGAAAAATAGGAATTTACTTTATACTGCGTGAAGGCCTTTTCTATGTTTGGGTTTTTGTTGAAAATTGTCTCTAGCTCATCGGTTGACCATTGTAAGATCCCTTGTGGCTTTGCGTATTTTTTATCACTTGGATTTCCAGTTTTAAAAAAATCGTTCATGATATCGGCTAATTTCTGAATATTTTCCTTGTTATGAACTCGCGTTTTATGATTATCGGTAAAATTCGTTTCTTTTATCGTATAAAAATAATTTAAAGATTTATGCGATAACGGAGACGGTGTTTTTTGAGAAGCCGGATTTTGATCCCTCGCGGCCTCGGTGCACCCTGTCAAAATCAACAAAGACAATAAAATTACATGCCTAATTTCTGTCATGAGAATTGCACCCATCCTTCATGGGCAGAGAGCAATAACGCCTTCCGCTTATACCGTCGATGCCATTTGCACCCAAAGCTTGTCTCGCGCGCATCAGTTCTGAGATCATCCGTCGTGTAAGCATAAAACAAATTCCTTGATTTGCCCAACTTTTAGAGCGAAATGGCGTTCGGACGCGACACAGTTAGCATCCCGCACTACATTATTTTGTCATTTTAGCGACTACGTTAGGAAGCCTCTTTTTTCTGAGAGAAAATTATGCACTATTTGGCGCCTTGCTCATAGGCACGGTATTATTGCTTTATGTTGTTATTTTTTCGCATCATTTTGTGGTTGCTGCTCTCATGGCTGATGAGCTCGTGCGTTTCCGTCGGCAAACTTTCAGATGATCCGTGTAAGAAAAATGACAGTCTTTGGGATCTCACCTCCTATTCACGATCCGAGCTTTCCTTATTGGCCAAAAATTTATCATCGCGCTCATATCCGTCTGATCGAAGCAGTGGCTGTCACACCGCGCTTTTAGGACGAGTCTATGAGGCTTTAGGCCAGCTGAAAAAGGCCTCGGATGCTTTTGCCCTCGCTTCAAAAAAACTTCCAGAAGTGAGCGTCTACTTTCTGCTAGCCAAAGCGCGCATCGAGATAAAACGACAAAATTTAGACGAAGCCCATAGGATTGCCTCAGCCGTGTTGAAGGATTCGTCTTTGCCGACTCGATTTACCTTACGCGTAGAACAACTTCTCGCCGAGATTGCACGACAGAAAAAAGACCATGTACAAATCGTCGCTACTCATCAGAGGCTCATGAACAAGGGCCATAACGATCATGAGCTGCTCTTCAATCTAGCAACCGCACTTGCCAAGGCGGGCGAGCATGAGAAGGCGAGCACGGTATTTAAAAAGCTGTTAATTGAATTTCCTCACCTAACACCAAAAAAAACCACGGATAAGTTGCATAGTTTGGCTGGCCATCAGCTTTCACCACAGGATATTGAAAAGCGCTTCGATAAGCTAATGGAGCAAGGCGCATATGACCAGGTAGTGAAGGATGCCAGAACTTTGAAGAGCGCATCATCAGTTGACGCAGAGGTTAAGGAATATGCTCAGACGCTCGCTATCAAGGCGTTATTGATCAACCGCCAATTCGCCAAAGGGTTGAGGGAAAGCACCACGCTCATGAAGCAAAAAAATGCCACACCCAAGGCCCTAGAAAGCCACGCTTTTGCTCTAGGAAAACTTGGGCGATTGATGGAAGCGGCAAAAGCCTATCAAAAATTTCTCGTGAGCGCCGTCGATCCTGAGGACAAGGCCAAGGGCTGTTTTTTTGCCGGATTTTCGCTCTACGAAGCAAGCCTTTATTCTATGGCCCTTAGCACCTGGGAAAATTGCCATAAGGCAATACGAAATACGGAGCTTTATGAAAACTATCTTTGGTATCAGGCGCTGTCTTATTTGCTGAGTGGCAACTATACTAAATCCCACGCGCTGTTAGGCGATTTACAAAATCGCTATAAAAAAAGCGATGAGCGGGAAAAATATGGCTATTTTTTGGGCTACACCTTGCACAGGCTCGACCAAATTAAAGAAGGCGATGCGCTTATGGTTAAGTCGGTGAATAAATCTCAGCCGACTTACTACTCGTTATTGGCCAAAAAGACCTTGGGCCTTGCTAATTTTCGCGGCCTAGCCCTTCCATCCGATGCCCTACAGAAGCGCGCCTTATTAGAAAAAGATCAAGACTGCCAAAATGCATCCATGCTCTATCATTTAGGCTTTGCCGACGACGCACGCGATCTGGTTTTTCTCTCAAAGGCCTCGGCGCAAAATAAATTGGGTTTGCTTCAGCAAATGGGCTTCTATCACGATGCTTGGCAACGGGCGCATCAATTAAAAATAGGCGCGATTTTACAAAAAGAACGTCTGACAGACAACATCGGCTTAAGAGCAAGCTATCCCTCACCGCATCGCGCGACGATCGACCAGGTGGCGAAAAAATATCTCATCGATCCGAGTCTCCTTTACGCGATTATGCAGATCGAAAGCGGTTTTTTGACGACCGCACAAAGCACGCGAGGAGCTTTGGGATTAATGCAGATGATGCCCGAGATGGCACAAGATCTTTCATCCCACATAAAAACTAGTGAGTTTAGTCCTAAGGATTTAACCAAGCCGGAAGTGGCAATCGAATTGGCCGCCCTACTGCTCGCCATACTTAAACGGCAGTTTAATGATACCTATCTCGTGGTTGCTGCATACAACGCTGGCCCGCACCACGTACAAAAATGGCGCGATCGCTTCGGTCATTTGCCTTGGGAATTGTTTGTCGAGCGGATTCCATTTAAAGAAACCCGCAACTACACCAAAAAGGTCCTTGCGGCCAAAAGCCTCTACGAGGCTATGGACGGGCAAGATTTGCGGCTCACCTTGCATTAATGAGCGCCATTCGATCTCTCGCACGCACCCGTCTAATCGTCTTTTGCAGGCGCCGGCGAGCAATTTTATGCTCTTGCGGGAAATTCAATATGCCTAAGGTGGAGAATGAGAAACTCCTGGCAAGAAACAAATGCGCTTCATAAGGATTTTCGTGGAATAGTCGAATTGAATCATGACGCATGAGAGCTGTCACAACGCTCTCTATCCGAAGAATTAATTTCCTGGCTAGGCCTTTTACATCCGAGCGTATGGAGGAAACTAGATCGGTTTCATCAGCATCGGTTTCAATAGCCCTGAGGGTGGCGAGAATTTTGGCATAGGGGCTTAACGGATCGCTTAAGTTATGATCTTTGGCCGTCTGCTCATCCAGCACCAACTCATGAGAACTTAAAAATGGCACCAACATGCCAACGGCGACGACAATATTATTATGAAGCATCTTTCTCAGATGTTTCCGCGCTTCTTTTGCCGCATCGCCTTTTCGCTCATCGGGATGCCTATTTTCTTGATAAAAGTCTTTTGCCTTGTGGAAAAAATCCACATAGGCTTTTATCTGTTCTCGTTCACTCTTCACAAAGAATAAATCAATAGAAAAAACAATGGGCTCAAAGTTCAATAAATAATATTCTCCCAAATTCGACACGCTACTCAAGTAGATTGGCAATTTGGCATAATCATAAACTCGTTGCTCGATCACGCCTGGATCCGCGAGTGTGGGCAATTTGGGCAGCGGCGGATACTCATGATCGGCGGTTAAAAGTTTGAGCGCATCTTTCAGCTTCTTCCCTTGGAGATGATCCAAGGCGGTAAACCAAGCATTACTTCCATTGGGAAAGAGATAGCCTCTACTCGGAAGATATTGTCGAATAGTTTTAAGGTTGCCCGAGCGAATCGCCCTATCAAGCCGCCTTACGTTATCTTTCTTTTTTAGATCTAAAAGCTTTTTCTTGAGGCTGCTTGGCTTATGGCAATTCGATGTGGCGTAGTTGGCTTTTGCTCTTAAGACGGTCTTGGCCTGCATAAGCGCCATGCCCGAGGCCTCAGCGGCATAATACAATGAGCAAACGAGCGACAACAGCACCACCCAAAAACGCGCCATAGGACCTCCCGACAGTATCAGGGAAGCTCTCATTGTAATTGTGATGTGTCAATGATTTGTCGTCGACAAAGCATTTAATCCTTCGGATAGGGCGCAATGCCACCGGAATAGCCCTGTAAATAGATGAAATGTTCGTCTTCTTTGACAATGGGGTTTTTTCGTAAGGGGACTTTGCCGTGGCCACCGGGAATATCGACGACCAGGGTCGGTTGGCATAGGCCAGAAATATGGCCCCTAAGGCGTTCAACCAAATCGATGGAGCGCGCGATGGGCACACGAAAATGCGATGCTCCGGTGATGACATCGCATTGGTGAAGATAATATGGGCGGATGCGGTTTTTTACGAGGGCACGCATTAGATCGACCAAAATCATCTCGTCGTCATTTATCCCTTTGAGTAAAACCGACTGGTTTAATAGAACCACACCGCTGTCAATCAATAGATTGACAGCTTTTAATGCTTGTTCCGTGATCTCTCGTGGGTGATTAAAATGCGTAACTAAATAAATCGGCGAATACTGTTTAAAAATATTGCATAATTCGTGGTCGATTCTCATGGGGGCAAAAGACAACATGCGTGAATGAAAGCGAACGACTTCAATATGCTTGATGGAATAAGCGCGGGTCACCAGGTCGTGAACGCGCTCGTTGGATAAAAGCAAAGGATCGCCGCCGGAAAACACGATTTCTTTAATCTGAACACGAGCCTCGATATAACGAAAGGCCTCTTCTTGCTCATCACGCATCGGTGTGGGTCCTTGCCCCACCCATCGCTTACGCATGCAAAACCGACAATATGACGCGCACCTGTCGGTAGCCAAAAACAAAACACGATCTGGATAGCGATGGACCAGATGAGGAACGTGTTGCCGCTTTTCTTCATCTAGTGGATCTCGAAACTCAGTGGAATCAATTAGCAACTCTTGGCTAGTAGAGACGACCTGCAAGAAAATTGGGCAATTAGCCGATCCTGTCATCAAGGATGCAAAATAAGGAGTGACTGAAAATGGCAATGCTGCTTCTTTAAAATTGCTCCTGGCCCATTCGCTCAAGCCTTCTTTATTGGGTAAAGAATTCACCAGCTCGTCAACCGTGCTAATACAGTTTTTTATTTGCCAACGCCAATCATCAAAAAATGCATGAGAACCAGCCAAACTACCTCCTCGACATCTCAAAGGCCAAAACTCCGCCCAAATTTATATAACAACATGAGAGCTAGAAAAGGACATATCATGTACCGGACAAATTTCTATGGACAATCGGCCACACCAAGCTATTTCACGCGCAGTTCCTGGCCCTTGGTGGATAACTTCCCCTATGCTCTAAGCCCGCCTTTACCAAATTTCCAAGAATCGATGCGCGCTGACAGTTATTCGGCACAGCCCCTCACGCCCTTTGAACAGAGGCTGAAACAAAAAATGGACCTGATTAGGCGGCAAGAAGAAGCGCTTAAACAAAAAATGTCCGCGCTCAAAAAGGATAAAATAGATCCACAGATCCGGCAGGAAATTTTAACCAGTCACTCCCTGATTGAAAGATCAAAAAAACTTATCGCTCTAATTGTGGAGCAGATGCAAAAAAGCCTACACAACATCACCGCCAATTTTCATTAGTTGTGCGCAGGCATGTGTGTCGCCCCGCGGCTTGACCACGGGGTCCAGCGAATAGTCGTTTTCGTTTATAGCTGGATACCGCGGTCAAGCCGCGGTACGACACAAGCCTAATTCTTACTCATCAATTTGGCCATAAACGCCACCGACTTCGTGGCGACAATGTCGCCTTCAATAATGGGTTTGACCATGCTTTTTGCTTCGTCGTATTTACCAAGCAGATAATAGGCCTTGGCCGCCCCAAGCAAAATCCTGCCATCATAAATACCTTGGTCTCTCTGTGTGAGAAAATGATCCAGAGCCTTTTCAAGCTGGCCATCCATCATTAGGACTTCGCCAAGAGCGAGCGAGGCGTTAAGGTGGTCAGGGTTTAACGCTAGCAGTCCGCCAAATATGATCTCGGCCTTGCTGTACTTCCCTTGGACATAGAAATTAGCACCCAAAGTAAAAATCGTATCAAGAATCTCTGTACTCATCTGGCCCGCATAAGCTTCCATGGAAAATTCACCTGTTATCCTTTACTACGAGCTATATATTGATGTTCTATAGATTTCATTTCAGTAATGGTCGACTTAACTAAATCACCTAAATTACGTAAGGCCAAAACCTTTTTTATATCTTTAGCGGACTCGCGCGCATAAGGTTGTAATTGGGATGACATGAGAAGCTGATAGGAAAGATTGTTAGGAAAGAGATTTTCCACAAACTGTTCGAGAGCTTGAACGTCGACTTTGCGTACTTCTAGGCCACTGGCCAAAAAACCCATGCCTGCTCCGCCCGCGTTTGGCCAAGACGAGTATTTTTCCACCTCTCTTTTCCAAGTCCGTTGGCCCAAATCCCCTGCCTTCTGATCTGTTCTGGCCGCTATTAACCTATTAAATTGATCGCTCAGTGCCCGCCATGACCGGTTCACAACATTAATATTCATAAACTTCGACTTCCTCGCGCTGTGGCATTAAGTTCGTGGACAAAGGTCAAAATTTCCGCGACGCTATCATAGAGATTCTTAGGGATTTCCTCATTAATATCCAACCAGGACAAATCCCGCGCGAGCGGCACATTGCGCATAATAGGAACATCATGCAGCTTCGCTTCCTTAACAAGGACGGACGCGTGCAGCCCGATTCCCTTGGCGATCACAATGGGCACGGCGTCATGTTCTTCATCGAATTTTAGAGCTATTGCCAGGTGGCTAGGATTGGTAATAACCACCGACGCATCCTTTATTGGCGAAGAAGACATGGCTTCGATTGTTTCGTGATGCAAGCGGCGCCTCTCCTGTTTAAAAACCGGGTCGCCCTCTTGTTGTTTATATTCTTTTTTGACCTCATGCTTACTCATGCGCATGGACTTTTTAAATGAATAGCGCTGCCAATATAAATCAAAAGCGGCAATGACTAGAAAACACAAAATGACTCTAGTAAATATGCCAGCGATCAAATCACTAGCCAATAATAATGCCGTCGATAAATCTACTCGTATCAGCATAATTACATTCGACATATGATTTCTTATGATGAAATAAATTACCAATAACACGGCGCTAAATTTATATATTTGTTTAACAAGTTCTATTGCTCGATTCTTGGAGAATAATTTTTTCAGTCCTGCGATGGGGTCTAGTTTTTTTATGTCTGGCTCGATGGGATGTCCCGACAAAAGAAAACCAAATTGGCCTAAATTTCCGATTATTGCTCCCGCGCTTGCGACAAAAAGTACTGGAATGCTCAAGAGAAACCACAGGTTGAACGCGTCCTTAAGGGTTCTGTGCATAAGATAATCAGGAATGTGATTGATGCCCAAGCTATTAACTTTATTAAGAAAATCGGACCACCTGTGAATACAAAAAGGCAAAAAACAGGTGAGAAAAGCTGAGGTTGAAGCGAGCGTTACCAAGGTAACCACGTCGGCACTCTTGGCTACCTGCCCTTTTTTACGGGCCTCCCTCAGCTTGAATTCGCTCGGCTGTTCGGTTTTTTCTTCCCCTTCCGACATGATTTCGCATCTCTCTTTTTCCGCTTCGATGTAACCCTTCGCGACTACCTTTCCTTCCGATTGGCTACACGCAACAGGGAAAAATCATTACAGCGTATGTCATAAAGATCCGAATCATTAAGCTTGTTTCTTTGGCCAATATTTGATTCGCTACCAGCGCTAATATGCCAGATATTATCGCTCATCGCTTACCAAATCTTGCCCAAAGCTCCTGCGCTTACTGGTTCGGATCTTTATGACATACGCTGTAACGAAAAATCAAACAGGGTTGTCATCGTATGAAAGATGCTTGCGGCAACGATTTTAATTGTTAGGTAATTTTATAAAGTGGACGGCAATATTAGCCATTTTGGCACAACAGGGCGTATAACTTGTTGAGGTAAGACGCCCGCTCAAATGCATGGGGAGAAGTATGGAAAAAGATAATATAACCTCTGTGCAAAAATCAGACCGATTGGTCATTCCTGAAGCATATATTATCGATCAGCTAAACGAACACAACCAAAAGCTTTGGGATCTTCCAGAACTCCGACTACCAGATACCTATCAGGACGACGACGAAGAGCCGGTATCAACTGGCCATGCCTCCGTCATCATCATTGACCTTTAAATAAGTTTCCTCGTCATGGCGAGCCCGCAGGGCGTGGCCATCCAGTATAAGAGGCACCCATTACTGGATCGCCACGCCCTGCGGGCTCGCGATGACGATGAAGCTGCCGAAATATTCATACCACACCAACTCAAGCGCGCTCGATGTATTCGCCGGTGCGGGTGTCGATACGGATTTTATCGCCCTCATTAACAAACAGCGGTACTTGGCAAACATAACCGGTGGAGACTTTTGCCGGTTTCGTCGCACCACTCACCGTATCCCCGCGCACCGCGGGATCGCATTCGGTTACTGGCAACACAACGTGGTTTGGCAAATCAACAGAAATGATACGACCTTCAAAAAACAGCATGCTTACTTGCATGCTTTCCATCATAAAATTCTTTTTGTCGCCCATAATGGCCGACCCGACTTCGAATTGCTCATACGACGCGGGATCCATGAAATGGTATTTACCCTCAGATTCATACAGATATTGGCCGGTACGCTCTTCAAGGTCGGCTCTCTCAACTTTGTCGCCTGAACGGAAGGTCGGGTCAATGGAAATTCCCGTGAGAAGATTGCGTAACCGCGTTCTTACCACGGCGGCGCCTTTCCCCGGCTTATGATGCTGGCAGTCAATAATTTCGTAGGGCTCACCCTGATACAATATGGCAAGGCCTTTGCGAAAATCGCTCGTCGTATACATGGTTCACTTCCCTGGGGCCCTTCTAACGCCCACAAAATTTTAAGCAAGATAGATATAGATCGCCGCTAGCGCAAGAAACGGACCAAAGGGCAGGGCGCCCTTCGCGATCTCGTCGCCACATCCACTATCATAAGACCATGGACGGCTAGCGATACCCATAAGTGATCCTAATAGCGATGCCAAAAATAAGAGCAAAATCAAGTGACTTAGGCCAACAAATAAGCCTAGGGCCAGTACAAGTAAGGGATCGCCCCAGCCCATGGCCCATTGTGCCGACGATAGCCGTCCCATTTTTCGAAAAATGGCCGTCGCCAAAATATTAACGGCCGAGAGAAAAAGAAAACCAAAACCTGAGCCAAAAATTCTATCGCTGATACTAAATTTTGGCGTCTCATTAAATACCATGATCTTTAATACGCCAATCTGCTTGCCTAAAGGGACATATAAATGCGGATAAGCCAAGTAAATCAGGCTAAAGCCGAGCCCCAAAAACATTAGCGATAACAATATGACAAGCGGCAAGGTAAATGTATCAAGATCGATATATGCCAGACAAACAAGAAGGAAGAAAAAAGAAAACTTATCGACAAGAGCAATACTTAGGCCCATTTTTAAATAAAGTGAGAGCAGACAAACACCCATGATTAATTCAATAATCAGCGAGCGTTGGCCAAGGGGAGCGCGGCAGAAAAAACATCGGCCACGCAAAATTAGCCAAGAAAAAATCGGTATATTATGTCTCTTTAAGAGCGGCTTCTGGCATGAATCACAATGGGATCGAGGCCAAACAATAGATTGCTCTCGCGGCAGCCGGTAAATGATTAGTGACGCGAAACTACCAAAACATGCGCCCAAAAAAGCCATCAAAACAGCGAGGATGCTGGAAAGGCCTTGGATCAGAGAATTAGCCAGCATTACCGATCAACACCTCGCGCTTTCCATGGTTTTTTCGAGCCGGCTACAGGTTACCGCAACCATGAGCTTCACGCGGCGCGAAGTTTCTGTGGTTAGATGACTTTTTAAAACGGGAAGAAGACTAGAAATAGTTTCAAAGTCGTCATCGAAGCGCACCTGCGACAGCGCTTTCGCGGCCAAAACGCGCACAGCCTCATCTTGATCTGCCAAACTCTTTAGCATAGCGCCGGCAATGGCCTTTGAACCGATTTTCCCTAGAGCCAATATGGCGCTTTTAATGGCAAACCGCGCATTAATGGCTTTAAGCAAAAATGGCACGGAAATTTCGTCGCCAATTTCGCCCAAGGCCCACATGACGGCTTCGGCTCGCTTAAGATCCGTCGTCAGGAGAGCGCGCAACAGATAGGCCAAAGCACGCGAATCCCGTAAGTGGCCTAAGACCAAGGATGCGCCTATAGAAATCTCAGCATCGTGATGAAAGAGTGCGTAACATATCAAAAAAAAACTCTCATCGTCCGCAAGTTCTTTCAATAAAAATTCTAGGTTAGGTCTGCCCACCTTTTTCTCTACCAACAACGCTGTATAAAATGTACCTTGATTCTGTGGTTCGTTGATGTTCTTAACCATATACATCGGCCGCCTGTACGTGATGGCATAGACACCAATGGCATAAAAATTCCCGCTGTAAAATCCCGCGGCCTAAACTACCCGAATGCATGAGGCATATTAAGCCACATCAACCGGTCTCAGCCATTGCTCTCCACTTGTAGAAGGGCATTGTTGTATAAAAATCATCATCGTCATGGCGAGCCCCTGAAAGGGGCGTGGCCATCCAGTAAAAGCATAGACGCTAATTACTGGATGGCCACGTCGCCTACAGCTCCTCGCCATGACGATTAGGGCAAAAAAAACCCGCCAAGCGGCGGGTAGTTTGGGAAAATCCCCACTGACTAGTTAGGCAGCCTTTTTAGCTTTACGAGCACGCCTAACCGTCTTTCTAGCTGCAGTCCGTCGTTTCACAGCTTTTCTTTTGGTCTTGCGTGCGCCCTTTGCGGCCTTACTTTTTTTCGCCTTTTTGGCAGCACGTTTTTTACCGACCCTCTTCGTTGCCCTTTTCTTGGACGCTTTTTTAGCTTTGGCTTTCGAGCGTTTTTCCAGAGCCTTTCTCTTCTTAGCTGCGCGCTTTTCCGCGGCAAGTTTCTTTTTCAGCGCACGCTTTTCAGCGACTTTCTTCTTCTTAGCGAGCGCTTTTGCCTTGGCATGAGCTTTTTTCTTGGCTAACAGTTTTTTCTTTGCTGCAGCTTTTTTGGCCGCAGCGGCCTTCTTACCTTTGCCTTTTTTGGCACTTCCGCCTCTACTTGCTTTCACGCGTGCAATATCTCCTGCTTTATCTACGTAATAAAGATAGTTGTCATCCCTGCTCAATCCCGACTTTAGAACAAGCTCCGGTTTTTGACCGCGGCCTTTTTTTTCGCCGCCTCTAACCATTTTTGCTCTAAAGACGTTCAGATTGCGATCAAGGTAATACAGCCAACCCGCTTTGCGGGTTATGCCTGCTTTGAGGACCTTCTCAGCCATCGTATACTAACCTCCTCACCGTGACCTTTATCAATGTAGTTCTAGGGGTAAGTTATCACTTAAGTTCTCTCCCTACCCTCATTCTCTATGGTGTCTTATTAGTGCAAGACAGTCGAATCTTTATCCACAATCTTTTTGTAAACACTCTTGCAGCTTAACCGCCAAAGTGTGCCCTAGTTATTCAAACCGTCTAGGCTAACAATATTTTTTTGTTTTAATAAATATTATCAATCGGATAACGGGCGAAAGCCTATATACTAGCCTGTCTTGGTTCAACTATAGCGGGAGAAATCGATCATGATTTGGCAGGCAGTGACGCAGTTGCGTAATTGTATAAAACTAAAAATCCGGCCTAGTCTATTTGCGCAACTCTGTCCCACCGTATATAAAAACGCCAATGCATGTTCGTAAATTTATATTATTTTGGCCGACAATATTTGGGCTTGATTTCCGTCATCGGGTATTTTAATTCTCGGCCACAATGATCGAGACCACAAGACGGCAAAATATTCTAGTTATCGGTGGAGAACACTGCGATCGCATTGCGTATGCCCTGCAATTTGCCATGCGCATTCTTTGCCTAAGCCCGACGACAGATAGCCCATGCTCATCGTGTAGTAACTGTCAGCGAGTGGCATCCAACGTGCATCCTAATCTACTGATTCTAGAGCCTTTAAGCTCAGGCACTAATGACGTAATTTCAAAAAACTACCTCAATAGCGATAACACTGGCACCATAAAAATAGAACAGGTACGCCGAGTTATCGTGGAAAGCCAAAAAACTAATTTTGAGAAGGGCTTATATATCTTCCTCATTACCCATATGCATAAAACAACTAAGGCCGCGGCGAATGCCATGCTCAAAATAATTGAGGAAAATGAAGCGAGTAAATTATTTATTGCGCTTGCGCCTTCGAGAATGAACATATTGCCCACGTTGGCGTCTCGGCTCATATGCCATCACGTCAAACCGAAAGCTCTCTCTACTAATGACGACTACAAAACTGACTTAGTTCAGAAAATAAGTAATACCACGCCCCTAGCTCGGTTTACCGTCTGTGGCGAAATGAGCGACGATCGCGAAGAATTTCTCAAGGAAATCGAAATTCTTACGAAGACCTGCCACATGATGCTAAGAGATAACATGATAAGCCCGCGTTTTGCCCTTCATTTATCCGAAGCGCTCCACAAAGCAAAAAACCATTTGCAAAAAAATCTCAATCCGCGTTTGGTATTAGAAACCTTGCTTCTCTGCGACTGGCCTTTCCACTTGTATGGCCAACCGCGGCAAAAGATCGAGGCCATCTAACATGGCATAGGTAAACGTGTGTCCAAGTACGCCTTTCACATAGGAATTGGTTTCTTTCACATCAATGTTCTCGATGAAGGTGTCCACCGGGGCGTCTTGGTTTTTCTTGAGCCAAGTTCTGGCTAAGGTAGGACCAGCGTTATAGGCTGCAAGACCCACGGCCAAGTTGCCGTACTGCTGCCAATATCTTTGCAAAAGAGAAGACCCCAATAAAATGTTCACCTTGGGCAGATATAAATCCTTCTCGAGCAGATTCGGCATACTCCACTTTTTCGCTTCGGCCCTGGCCGACGAAAACATCAATTGCATCAAGCCCTTGGCGCCGGCCCAGGAACACGAATGGGTAATAAAACCACTCTCCTCGCGCATGACACCAAACACGAGAGGTTTTGGTATATCAACCCGCGCGAGTGCTTGTGCTACTTCCTGCTCAAAGGGACGAGGATAGGCTATCTTCCAAAAGGTCGCAGGAAACGTGCGAAAGATGGCCGAAGCGAGCTCGGAGTTGCAGCGCACCAATTTTTGATGCGCCGCGTCATGTCGGTTTAGTACATCAAAGAAATTTGCCATGGTCATCGCCAAATCAATATCATTGGGGTCGATGGACGAGGCCAAAAGAAATATCAGAGCTTCTTGCCTAAAACCGGTGTTAATGAGCTCTTTAATAAATAGAAGATCTTTGCTCATCGCCCCATGCATCTTTTTTTCCGGATCGGGAAGATGAGGCAAAAAAAGGTCCTTGGGACCGGCGCGAAGATATTCCAGCAAGATGAGAGCCAACCAGGAATAGACGGTTGGCGACGGCGATCTGACAAGTTCGTTAAGTTGCGTCTTTGCATCGAACAGTTTTCGCTGCTCTGGGTTTTTAAGACTAGCTAAATCACTAAATAGGGAAAGCCGAGCGGTCCAATAGCGTGCCGACGCGTAGTCCAGGCTATTCTTGGGGCTTATTTGCAGAAGCTCGGCCAAGGACTCCATAGCGCGGTCAATATCACCAGATTTGGCAAAACTGAAAGCTTTGGCAAACAGAGCTCGATGAATCATGTCTCCATTAGGATAAAGCTCTTTTATCTTGGCTAAAACATCGCGCGCGTCTTCAACTCGCGCCAGGTCAAACAATAATGTCGCTTTAAAGAGCAAAGCATCATCGGCCAGCGAATCATTGGGATAGGCGGCCAAAAATTTCTCGAAGCCTGGTAATGATGCGGCATCACTTTTCATGCTCGCAAGCATCAAGCCCATAAATTCGGCCTTTTTCTTGGTGGTTGACTCACAGCTTTCGGCAATGTCTGAAAACTTCTTGCGCGCGACATCGATTTTTTTCATTTTGCGAGCGACTTTTGCGTCGACATAATTTAACTCACATAGATCTGCCTCAGACAGTTTTCGTCCTTGAGCGAGGGTGTCATTAAAGGTGCGCCTAGCTTCCTGGTTCTTGCCGAAGGTCAAGAGAGTTTCCATCCTTCTTATAAGATCTGCGGGTTTTTGCTTTAGGCTAAACTCCTTAAAACCTTCTAACTTCGATAAAGCGTCGCTCTCCACTGCCTCAGGGAGAAGAATAAAGAGTTCGTGAAAAACTTGCGTCCTAACATTGGCGGGAAGATTTTGTTCACGAGCTAATTGATATAAAAAATCAGCGCGGTTTTTTCGTTGAAGCAGCTCAAAATATGGGCAATTACTATCGGGCCGAGGAATAAAAAAACCTGCCTTAATCATGCGGTTGAGTAAAAGTTTTTGCTCTTTCTTTGGCAAATCTTGATATAGCTCCCTCATAAGATCGGTGACTTTGAAAAATCTAAGTTCGCTTAGATCTTTAAGATTTTTCCTGAAATCACCCAGATCTTTCTCTCTGCTCGCTATTTGCAAGAGTCGCCATTTCACCACCTCTTGTGGCGTATTTTTCTGCCTTTGCGATCGTTTTAGATGCGTTTTGGCTAGAGCAGTTTTTTGCTCGCCCTGAAGTTTATCAATCTGCAAACCCAAGAGAGGCGCTGGCTGCTTTCTATAATGCCCTTGATCATACCTCTGATAAATTAGCCGAGGCTCTAAAAGTTGATTGCCTCGTAGTGAGGGCGCAAATATTAGATAAAATATCAGGCACAATAGCGAACTTTCGCCCATGGAATAAATTGCCCTTTCTCTCACACGCCCCCCTTGCCATGAACCATAAGAGACCGGAAATTGTCTCCCTATCCAAAAGCCCATGTCCGATAGATAGCCATAATTCAGTTCAGGAGATTAACGGTGAAAAATCAAATAAAAGGCAGAAAATTTTTCCTGGCCATTCTAGTTACTATCCTTTTCTCGTCAACGGCGCTCCTTTTGGTTGGCCCGAAATTGTGGAGAGAAATAACCGAGCTTCAAGCGCAAAAGCAATCGCTCAAGATTCCGTCGTGGGCTCCTCTCGTCGAGCGCGCTCAACCGGCGGTAGTGGTGATCACCACAGAAGCGGTTGTCGAGCAACCACCCTTAGAGTTTCCAGGGCTGCCAGGTCCTTTTCGGTTTTTTATGCCGATGCCGCCTGAGAAACAGCGCGGCCAAGGTAGCGGCTTCATCGTTAACGAAGATGGCTACATTATTACCAACCAGCACGTCATTGACGGTGCACAAAAGATCAAGGTGACGGTTGGCTTGAATCCGCGCGAGTACATTGCCGAAGTGATTGGGTCAGATGAGCCGCTGGACATAGCTTTGTTAAAAATTAAGACCGATGAAAAAGAAGAGAAGATAAAGTGGCCGTATTTGCCCTTGGGCGATTCCGATAAATTGAGGTTGGGCGATCCGGTAATGGCCCTGGGTAGCCCCTTAGGCTTGGTGCAGTCCGTCAATGTGGGCATTGTCTCACACAAGCACCGAGGAGGAATCAAGCCCTCCGGGCGTGATTTGTTTGTCGAGCTCATCCAGCTACAAATACCTATCAACCCAGGCAATTCCGGTGGCCCAGTACTCGATGACGCCGGAAGAGTTGTGGGGGTTAGCGAATCTATTTTAGCTGGCGGGCAGGCCATAGCCTTTTGTCTCCCCATCAACATGATCAAGAACATGATTCCGCAGCTTTTAAGCAAAGGACAAATTGAACGAGCGTATCTGGGTGTTGAACCAAAAGATCTTACGCCTCAATACGCCAAAGCCTTAGGTTTGTCGGAAAACGAAACTGGCGCCGTGCTTGCTCAGGTTTTGCCCAATACTCCTGCGGAGAAGGCTGGCCTGAAGCCCATGGACGTCATATTGGAAATCGATGGTCAGAAAATTATCGATTCATTTAACCTGCGTCACCTCGCGGCGTATAAAGGAATCGGGCAAACAGTAAAGCTGAAGGTCTTCAGAAAAGGCGTCGGCTTTAAGTATTTCACGGTCAAGTTAGAAAAGCGCCCGGGGCAGCCGGCTCAAATAAGCAAACCAGAGCGAGAAAAACTCCGTACCGTCAGCATTGACAGCGTTGGTCTCGAAGTCAGCGACACTCCTGAAACGGTGCAAAAGGAAATGGGGCTACCGAAGGGAAAACCGGGGGCACAGGTCGTAAGCGTCGCCAAGGGCTC
>DASPVU010000177.1:0-3338 GCA_035622215.1 Myxococcota bacterium
AAAATATACCATGTTGTTTCGGATATTATTATTGACTGGATTTCTGGCTTCTCAGCCAGGTATTTCGATGTTGATATTAGATGAAGGACAGAACGAGGAAGATGCACGAAAGATTCCTTTGTTAAACAATGGACGGATAAAATATGAGGCGCTAAAGGAAATCTTGTCCGAAGCGCTTTTTCGAAACGATCTATCACAAATCGCTATCGTGTACGTTATTGCTCGAACACGGGAAAGTCTCTTGAAAGATGCTGCGGTAGCAAGCGGCATCGTTCTAGTAACTCTCCCACTTTCTACCTATTTGTCGGTGGCAACCCATCGATACCGTCAATTAAAGCGGAAGGCCAAAGACAGGCTTAGCCTACAAGTGTCGCCATCGGTCTTTAAAGCCTTAAGGTCCTGTTGGATACCTTACGTATCTAAATTCGATCCAAATGGCATTAATAAACTCATGCGACGCGACATAAGTGATGGTACTCGCAGCCACTAAATTATGCTGGTGAAAGAGCGTCCGAATCTAAATTCGGGGAGGCTAAATGGCCCAAGCTGCACGGACTTTTTCGAGCCGTCCACGCTGATCCAAATAAAGGAGGCCTTGCCGATGATGCGTGAAGCCGGCAAGCCGCCCCAAACGCGACTGTCGGTCGAATTGCCCCGGTTGTCACCCATGACGAAGACATAACCTGGCTTCACGGTGCAGCCTTGATTGGTGCATCTCAATCCAGGCAGCTCACCCATATCCTTGGGCGGCCAATATGGCTCAAGGCTAGGATGTCGCGGAAACATGGCCAAGTGGATGGGATGCTCGATGCCATCGATTTTCTCTGTGGTTCTTCTTGCGGTCTCTTCCTTCCAGGTACCACCAGAGGGCCCGCCGAAACCAAAGAAGTCCATGTAGGTGACGATTTTTTCCGGCGTCACATGTTCATAGGGCTTGCCGTCGACAAAAATGACGTTGTTTTCAATTTTTATCGTCTGCCCTTCGGTGGCGATTACGCGCTTAATCCATGCTTCGCCCGCATGGCGCCCCACATAGGGCGGCGCTTTGAAAACCACCACATCTCCATCCTTTGGTTTGCGCCACTGGATTAAAAAGTCTGGGTCGCTAGTAAACGGCCTAGATAGTCCGTAATAGAACTTGGAGACAAAAAGATGATCGCCGACAAACAGCGACGGAATCATTGACCCCGAGGGTATTTGATAGGGCTCGATGACAAATTGCCGAAGCAGCAAGGCGACAAACAAGGCGAGAATCAGCGACGGCATGCCATATAAAAATCGCCAGCCACGATCAAGTGTAAAAATGGCCTTGCTCGACCTTTCTAGTTGATCAAAGGCATCTTTAAGCGCGCGCTCCTGCTCTTTCATGGCGCTTTCGCCCACACGCCAATGTGCTCGCACTTCGCTCTCTACCGATGCCGCCCGGTTTAAAGCTTGCTCAAATTCCGAGAGCGCCTTGGGATCCGCCTTCTTACTCCGTCGTTTGCTCTTTTTAATGTTGGTCAAATGCTCTTGTGATTCCCTGACAAATCTCTCTAAGGAGCGAAAGAGTCGCGCGCGAGTCCTACTGCCTCCGGGAAACAGTTCCTGATCGATGAGGCCGCCAAAATAGCCGGAAAAATAATAAACAAAAAAAATCGCAATAAATATTCCTAATAGAATATTGGCGCCCGAGCCTCCCGGAGGAAAAAATATATTCCAAAAAAATCCCGCAATCGCGAGACCAATAATTCCGGCTAAGATTTTTCCTTTGGTTAATCCCTTTAACATGGTTGATCCTTTAGTCGATTTTTAGCACCGATAAAAACGCCTCTTGCGGAACTTCTACCTTGCCGATTTGACGCATTCGTTTTTTACCCGCCTTCTGTTTTTCTAGTAATTTCCGCTTACGGGTAATGTCGCCGCCATAGCACTTGGCAGTAACATCCTTGCGCAAAGCGGAGACGGTCTCTCGGGCAATAATCTTGCCCCCAATGGCCGCTTGAATGGCCACCTGAAACTGCTGGCGCGGTATAATCTCTTTCATTTTTTCACACAACGCCCGACCGCGCCGTTGTGCGGTATCTCGATGAACAATGATGGAAAGAGCGTCCACCGGATCGCCGTTCAGTAGAACATCAACTTTTACTAGTTTAGATTCGCGATAAGCATCGAACTCGTAGTCGAAGCTCGCATAACCGCGTGAAATGGTTTTCAAGCGATCAAAGAAATCAAAAACCACCTCAGCCAAGGGCAGCCGATATTCCACCACCACGTGGCGATCGCTTACGTAGTTAAGCCCGATTTGTTCGCCTCGCCGGTCAATACACAGCGTCATCAGCGCGCCAACGTACTCATTGGGCGTATGAATGGAGGCCCTGATGTAAGGCTCTTCCAGATGATCAATATGCGTGGGATCAGGCATTTTTGAAGGATTATCGATGCGGATCTTTTGTCCTGATCGAAGATAGGCTTCGTAGATAACTGTGGGAGCCGTGGTGATGAGAGTGAGCCCAAATTCGCGCTCTAGGCGTTCTTGGACGATCTCCATATGGAGCAGGCCCAAAAATCCACAGCGAAAACCAAAGCCCAAAGCCTGGGAGGTTTCTGGCTCAAAGGTCAGAGCTGCATCATTTAAAACCAGCTTGTATAGAGCGTCGCGTAGATTCTCATATTCGGGGGTATCTACGGGAAAAATTCCGGCAAACACCATGGGCTTCACGTCTTTGAAGCCCGACAAAGGCTCCTTGCAGGGCATATCCATGGTGGTGATGGTATCGCCAACCTTGGCATCGGTAACCACCTTGATATTGGCGATGATAAAACCGACATCACCTGAGCGAAGCTCTGAGACTTTTTTGGGATGGGGCGTAAAAACACCGAGCTCCAAAACATTAAACGTCTTTTGATTATGCATGAGCTTGATGGTCTCGCCCGGCTTCACCGTGCCATCCACCACCCGCACCAGGACCACCACGCCCCGAAAATTATCAAACCACGAATCAAACACCAAGGCACGCAAGGGCAAGGCATCATTATCAGGAGGAGGAGGAATGCGCTTGACCACGGCCTCAAGAATTTCATCCACCCCAAAACCAGTTTTTCCTGAGGCCAACAAAGCATCGGATGCATCAATACCGATAATGTCCTCAATTTCCTCTTTCGTGCGTTCAGGATCAGCGCTCGGCAAATCAATCTTGTTAATCACCGGAACTATGGCAAGATCGTGCTCAAGCGCCAAATAAACATTGGCCAGGGTCTGAGCCTCCACCCCTTGACTGGCATCCACCACCAGCAAGACCCCTTCACAGGCCCTAAGGGATCGGCTGACCTCATAACCGAAGTCCACATGCCCCGGC
>DASPVU010000178.1:0-6046 GCA_035622215.1 Myxococcota bacterium
GCAGATAGGCCGCAGCCTGGAATTATGGGCGCCTCAGGTTTTGCAATCTGCGGGCAATAAAAAACTTACCGGAGCAGCGGTGGTAACCGTCTCAAGCGGCGTCAAGGCTTTAGAAATTCCGCAAGCGTTGACCAGGAAGCATGGAGACATCCACCCCGAGGGCAATCCTCACGTTTGGTTGAGTCCTAGCGCGGCGCTAAAAATCGCCGAAAATATTAAGGCATCTCTGGTGACCAAAGATCCGATGCATAAAGCCGACTATGAAAAAAATTTCCTGACATTTAAGACGAAGCTTGCAGACGCATTATTCGGTGCTGCCTTGGTTAAGGCCGCTGGGTCGCCAGATTTCTTATTCCGCTTGCAGGCCGGAAAGACGCTGAAAAATTATGTGGCCAAACGTAAGCAGACGCTGGGAGGTTGGCTGAAATTGGCTGAAGCTATCGACTACCCGTTTATTACTTATCATGAGGTGTGGTCATACATGGCTGATGAGTTTGCTTTGAAGGTGTTTGCCAACATTGAAGAAAAATCCGGTGTGGCGCCATCACTAAAATACCAAAACGAGTTGATTAAGAAGGCCAAGGCGCAAGCGGTAACCCATATCGTCGCAGCCAGCTATTATGTGGGCCACCGCAAACTTATTGACCTAATCGCGGAAAAAATTTCCGGCAAGAAACTTTTTGTCGACGTTGATTGTCGACCGGGCGCATCATATTTCGATATGATGAACCGTATCTTGAAAAGTCTAGTTGAATTCAAAATGGTGAAGGCTCCCATAAAGCAAGCAATTCCGCCAGTAGCTCCGAAGAGGAAAGGCTAATGGTCGAGGCCTTTTCCCACATGATATGGCCGCTTTTGGCCTGTTTTGTTTTAGTGGGTATCCACGCCTATCTTGGGATTCATGTTATTGCCCGCAAAGTGATTTTTGTTGATTTGGCGCTCGCGCAAATTGCCGCACTCGGGGCGGTTTTTGCCGTTTTTATTGGCATTTCTCTCGAGGCGAATCCTTGGTGGATCAAGGGCATATCGGTGACTTTCACCTTGTTCGGGGCCTTCTTGTTTGCCTTCACCCGAACTGGTGATGAAAAGCTGCCGCATGAAGCAATTATTGGCATTATCTATGCCGCAGCTTTATCCATGACACTTTTGTTGACCGCCAATTTACCTCACGGTGCCGACGAAGTCAGCCAAATGCTCTCCGGCAACATTTTGTGGGTGAGACCCGGCGAGGTTATCTATACGGCGATTCTATATAGTGTTGTTGGCCTTTTTTTCTTAACATTTCGCCGCCAATTTGCCTGGTTGTCAAACGACATCGCGCTTAAGGGAGATAAGACACTGCGGGTGAAACTGTGGGATTTCCTCTTTTACGCGGTCTTTGGCATCGTGGTGACAAGCTCCGTGTCTATCGGTGGCGTGTTGTTGGTCTTTGGTTATTTGGTGATTCCGTCGGTAATTGGCATAAGCCTTGCGAACTCTGGCACATGGCGACTGCTTTTGGGCTTGAGCTCTGGCATCCTCATGAGTATTTTCGGGGTGGTTCTATCCTATCATTGGGATTTGCCTTCTGGGCCCACCATCGTGGTGATGCTGTCGCTTTTATTGCTCTTTGTCACATTAATCCTAAAGATAGCTTACAAGAAGTCGCGGGTAGAAGGCCTGTTTTATGCAGGCGTATTTCTTTGTGTCACTATTTCCTTGTTGGTCTTGGCAAGTTTTGCGCGCGCTTATCAAAAGACGACAGCTTATGAACAAGAGGATAAAGCCGCTTTAGCCTCGGATGATGCTGAACGGGTCATCCGAGCTCTCAATGCGATACGAGCCCATTGGGTCGTCGGTCTATTTGACGACGTGGTTCCTCTCATCTCTGCCGAAAATGACCAAGTTCGCGCCTTGGCCATTGATGTGCTCGAAAGCTTGGATGAAAAACGCGCTGTGCCAGTTATTAAGGCAAGACTAAGTCAAGAAAAAGATATATTTATTCGCCTAGAGATTGCTGGCATTTTGGCTAAAAGCGGTGATGTGGGGGGGCTAGCGATCTTGGCTGCAATCATGAAGGATGAAACATCTCCATTGGCCCGAGAAGACGCGCTATCACAACTTAATGACCTAATAATAGATTCGCCTCGTGACGCAGCTAAGCTATCGGTGTGGCTTAACAAATACAAACAACAACTTAGTTTCGATCCAAACAAGAAAAAATACTATATAAAAAACAGTGAATAGGATTGTGCCGTGGGTAGCCGTTTTTCCATCACGGACGTTGTGTCGTACCGCGGTTTAACCGCGGTATCCAGTGATTGGCTGAACGCTGGACCCCGCGCCCCGGCGAAGGCCGGGGCCCCGGGGCGACACGGCGGGGCGAACTAGCGCGAGCAATTGAGCGCCGCTGTAGGAAGGACGCACTTTGTCACACATCAATGGTGCTCGAGATGGAAATCGTAAATACCCAAAATAAGGTTGGCCTGGCCAGTGACAACTGTACCGCCGCCCACCCATTGGTTTTGCAAGCTTTGGTGGAAGCAAATGTTGGCTATGCCCCATCATATGGCGCTGACCCATGGACCGACAAAGCGGCGAAATTGATTCAGGAAACATTGCGGGTTAAAAGCCCGATTTTTTTTGTTCCCACTGGTACCGGCGGAAATATTCTGGGTTTGGTGCTACTATGCCGCCGCCATGAATCGGTTATCTGTACGGACATTGCCCACATCAATTATCAAGAATCCGGTGCATCCGAAGCGATCATCGGCTGCAAATTGCTCACCGTACCTCATGAGAATGGAAAAATTACTCAAGAGGCCGTCGAGAAGAAACTGCGAAGCGAACGCGCCTTTGGCAAGCATTCCACCTCTCCTCGTGTGCTTGCGATCACGCAGCCGACGGAGGTAGGGACGGTTTACACGCTTCCTGAACTCCGTGCGCTTGCCCAATTGTGCGAGAGAGAGAAGCTCTTGCTGCATATGGATGGAAGCCGCATCTACAATGCGGCAGCTAGTCTCAACGTGAATCTAGGCGAAATGGTCAAGGCGGCCAGCGTTTCTACCCTCGCGCTTGGCGGAACCAAAAACGGCTTGGTGGGAGCAGAAGCTCTAGTGGTCTGTCATGAAGCGGCCGGGATGAACGCAGATTATATGCAAAAGCAGACCTTACAGTTGCTGTCCAAGATGCGTTACCTGTCGGCGCAATATATTCCGTTTTTTACCAAGGAGCTGTGGCGTGATCTTGCGACGCTTGCAAATCTTAGAGCACAAGAAATCGCGGCCATTATCAAAGCCACACCTGGGGTGTCTTTGAGCTACCCAGTGGAGACCAATCAGTTATTTTTTACCGTGCCCTCAGCTTGGATCCCGTTAATCCAAGACGAAATTTATTGCATGCTCTGGGATCAGGAAATAAATCAATTGCGTTTTATCGCGTCGTGGGACACGTCGGAGAACGATGTGAAACGCGTGCAGAGTATTTTTGCGAGAATCGCGCGACAGATGTCTTAACCGAATCATCTCTTTCACCGTCGACAAAAAGTGCTAACACACCGATTCAGGACCGTTTTTTGGGGGGCGATGATGAAGGAGTTAGATCTATGTTTTCTCGACTTTACAAGCCGAGCATGCTTGCGATGTCGGCGCTCGGTATCGCGACCGTAATGCTATTTGGTACTGCCCAAATCGTGCACGCCGGCAACGAACCTTCTGCTTTTTCTAAAAAGAAGAAGAAAAAGCAGAATAAGGATTCGACATTGGAAGCTCCTCCGGCGAAGCGGGTGGAGCATGATAGTTGGGAGGAATCCGAGGAGAAACCTCGCAAAAATCCTCAGGTTCCACCATTAGCGATCGGTGCATCAGCGATAACGACAGCAACACCGGTACCAACACCAGTCGCAACACCAATACCTATTCCAAACCTTGTTCCAAGCCCTGAAGTTGTCTATTTCCGAGCTCTTCCGGATTATTCACAGCCCTTTCCCTTCGCCAACGATGCACAAGAAAATAGAAACGATCCCACTACCGACATCGAGCCGGTGTGTTTGGTGGACACCAGCGGATCGATGAATGACGAAAATGCCCCAGCATCTGCTGAGCGAAAGCGCGACATTGCCATTGATGCTGTGGAAAACATCACTTTAATCCTTGCCAAGTACGACAGCGAAGCCGCTCGTGAAAATGCTGAGGGTGGCTCAGGTGCAGGCTCGAGCAGTTCCACAAGCAGTGAACGTCAACCAGGCGAAGAGCGAGGCGGCCTGATGACCTATACCTTCGCCAAGGAGGCGAAAAAACTGGGAGACTTAAACCAGACCAATATTCTCCGAAAGTTCGCGGAGCGCGTTGATTGGGCTGGCATCACTCGTATCATGCCAGCCTGGAACATGTTTAGGGAAAATTTCATTAAGGAGTTTGGCGGCTTTAGCGCCCACCGCATTGCCCTGGTGATTATGGTAACCGATGGAGAAGCGGAGGATTTAGACGAATTTATCGCCGCGCTTGAGTCGGCAAAAAAAGACAACATTTATGTTCTCATTGGCCTCTTGGGCTATGGTGAGGAGCACGATTTAGCCCTAGATAGCTTTATTAAGGCCTATCAAGCCCATCCTGAGCAAATCCGCATCCGCTCTTTGGGCGACACCAAGCCAGAAGTCATGGCCAAAACCCTCCTCGGCATGGCAGGAATCAAAGCCCGGCAATAAGACCAAGCACACCGGGCCTGCTTGACAGGCCCCGACATCTTATTAAATCTATTCAGTTGTCTGCTCTAAGCATTCGTTCAAAACGGAAACAATGAGGTCTCTTTAGGCATTCCGTGAAGGCAGAATGCTCTTTTGTGGAAAGGATGGCGAGATCTGCGGTATTAAAATCGTGAAATTCGCCAGTTAGAAATTCAGTCGCCTCAATCACTGATGGACAATGGCCAATGACCAGCACGCAATGCTCGTCATCGATATTGTCGGCAATTACGCGGATGAAATTTTCCATTGACGCCTTATAAAGGTCCTCTTCGAAGACGGCATTGGGCGCATACGAAAGAGCTCCTTTGAGGAGCGACCACGTTTCCACAGTTCTTTTGCTCGGGCTCACCAAGGCCTTGCCGATCGAAATGCCTAATTGATTTATTTGCTTCGCAATCAAAGCTGGTTGTTGTTCACCACGATAGTTAAGATGGCGCTCAAAATCGCTCGGCGAGGTTTCCGCGCGCTCACTTTTTGCATGGCGCATCAGCAACAGCAAATTCTTCATATAGGCGCTACTTCTTTTTGCGGTAATATTCCTGGTAATATTTTTCTAAATCAGCAATAAGTACAGGCGACTGCTTCAGGTATTTTCTTGCCGCAATTATTCTTTTTAAGTGGGTTCGTGAACATTTCAGTCGCTCTGAGTTGCTTCCATGTTTACGTGTGGTTACCTGGGCATCGTTCACAAAATCTACGTAAATATGATCTGCCTTTTTATAAGCATCACTCAAATCCAAATTATTGCTGGCGTTTTCATCAATTGTTCCTATTTTGCTCCAGACCAGCCTAGGGGCTACCAGATTAAGTTCATGGTCACAAAATTCCAAAACTTTAGTGTGCATTTCTCTTGGATTACTTTTTAGATTAGCCTCATAGGGCTTTTTTTCAATTCCGCAGTCTGATCGTGTTTTATAGTTAAAGGTTGTTTCTGTGTCTGGAGCCACGACAATGTCGTTTGATACTTTAACCGTGTCAAATATTGTCTTTCCATCTTCTTCGCGAAGAGGCTTGCAGAGATTGAGGCCTTCGACGTGAACTTTTATGGAATGGATAGAACGGTTAATGATGGTAATCTGCTCGTTCCTGAAAAATTGCTGATCGTATACGAGTTTTTCTGTCATTTCGGCCCATGCGTCCTCCAACGATTTCCCGTTCGCATCAGCCCCGTAGGCAATAGCCGACAGACCCACCAAAAAGAATATCGTGTGCAAAAGTCCCAGAACGTTATTCTTTATCATCATCATCTCCTCACTTCGGTTGGGAAAATTTCCGCTGTGGGTTCTGTTATATGCCCAGCCGCACATCGACAAGTGACCGTAG
>DASPVU010000179.1:0-5130 GCA_035622215.1 Myxococcota bacterium
TCTTTTTCTCAAAGCCCCCAAAACCGTGGGCCAGCCAATTTGCTCCTGCACTCCATGAAAACTCCATCCCCAATAAGCAAATCGCGCCAGAAACTGTATTCTATCGTTAAACATGATCGTTTTTTGCTAATAGCCGGTGCTGCCAAACTGGCATTTGCTCGCGAAGTTTTTTTACGTAGGATAGGTCAATCTCAGCTAGGGCTAAATGACTGGTTCTGCCACACTGCGCAAGCACTGTGCCCCAGGGGTCGATTATCATCGCGTGACCATGGGTAGAGCGATTTTGATTATGCTTGCCAATTTGCGCGGCCGCCAACACATAGCTTTGTGTTTCGATAGCGCGGGCGCGAAGCAGCACTTCCCAGTGCGCTTGGCCAGTTACAGCAGTGAAGGCGGCAGGAATGAGCAATAATTCTGCCCCCTTATCCCTGAGCGCACTAAAGAGCCCGAAAAACCTGAGATCGTAACAAATGCTAAGGCCCATGGTGAAAAATGGCGCCTGGCACACCACCACTTCTTTGCCGGCCATAACTGACTTGGCTTCGTTATATACACGCCCGTCAGGTAACGTTACGGAAAATAAGTGGATTTTTCGATAGCGAGTTACTATCTCCCCCTGGTCGTTGATAACGATATGTGTGTTGTAGTGCTTGTTTTTATCGGGCGATGCTTCTTGAAATCCGCCCAAGGCTAGCCAAATACCATGCTGTTTGGCGCAAGCCTGCAATCTCTTGATCGTTGGCCCTTCGAGAGGCTCGGCTGGGAGTACCCCATCATCACCATCACCCATAAAAGCAAAATTCTCTGGTAAACCAAGCAACTGGACACCAAAGCCCGATGCCCGGGCGATAATGTCTTCACATCGTTTGAGATTTTCGTGCTTATCATTGGTTGAGGTCATTTGAGCAGCGGCGATCAGCGTTTTCATGGCATAGCCCCTATTTATGTTGGCTAGTCTCCGTGCAAATGTCTATCACGATTTTTTGATTGAGACACCCGAATGACTATGCGAGAAATGGTTGAGCGTCAGGATTTGCGCGGGCTGTTGCCTGCGGAAATTGAGCCGATATTTTTGAGCCTTGATGAGCCCCGCTATCGAACGAAACAACTGTTTTTGGCGCTGCACCGTCATGGGGCAGTAGCTACCGATAATATTTCCCATCTCAAAAAATCTACCCGCGATTATTTGGGCCGCCATTTTGAGATAAAAAATCTGCGACAAATCAACGTAAAAATAGCAATGGATGGTACGCGCAAATATCAATTCGAAACCCACGACAGCCACGTGATCGAAAGCGTATTTATTCCTCATGCCGCAAAGTCCGGGCGTCATTCTTTATGCATTTCCAGCCAAATAGGCTGCGCTATGGGCTGCACCTTTTGCGCTACTGCTTCTATGAAGCTGATTCGCAGTTTGAGCGCATCTGAGATCGTGGCTCAAGTTTATCTCGTGGCCGCCGATGTTTTACAAAATGGCAACCCCGACGAATTGCACCTTGAAACCAATGACCGGCCAATCCACAACATTGTTTTCATGGGTATGGGTGAGCCTTTGCACAATTTCGCCAATGTGGTGCGCGCTATCGACTTACTGACCCATCAAGATGGCATGGCGTTTTCGCCGCGACGCATAACCGTTTCCACGTCGGGCCTGGTGGAAAAGATTCGCGATCTCGGCGAAAAAACCGGCGTCTATCTTGCCATAAGCCTCAATGCCACCACTAATGACGTAAGAAACCTCATCATGCCCGTGAACAAGAAATGGCAGATTGAAACTCTGTTGCAGGCCGCTCGTGATTTTCCCCTGAAAGTGCGCGAGCGCATCACTTTTGAATATGTCTTGTTACAGGGCGTTAATGACAGCATGGCAGATGCTCATCGCCTAGCGTCTCTGCTCAAGGGCCTCAAATGTAAGGTAAATCTCATTCCCTTCAACGAGCACCCTCTTTCTCCATATAAACGACCCGACGCTAAAACCGTTCTGATGTTTCATGACATTCTGCTTTGTGCTCATCTTTCGGTGTTTACCAGGAAAACCCGCGGCGATGATATCGACGCCGCGTGCGGCATGCTGGGCGCGAAGAAGCTCGAAGAGCGACGTAAAAATTCTGGCGTTGACCTTTAGCCTTTGGGCAGGAAGGAGCTAAGCGCCTTTCCTTGGACTATCTGGGTAAAAATTTCGTTGGCTTGGTCGGTGCTTGCCAGGTAATACCTAAGAGAGAAAATGGTCGGCGAGAGCTTCCTATTCCGGAGCTTCCTGAAAAACTCGAAATTTATTCGGTGATGCGGACGATCATAATTTGCGACAACATTTCCAATAATCCGGGCTCATTCTGGATAGCTTGGCATTCATCGGGCGACGGCAATGTCTTGAAATCGTAGTTATCACCATAGAGGCTTTGGAATGATCTTCTTACCCTCGGGTTCTTCACTTTGTTCAAATCAAAATACTGATCCTGGAGATTTTTCAGAGGCATGTTATAGGCCAAATAGATCAACGGAAAAGTGACCCCGTCAGGCATCACGAGATCTACGTAGCCCTTAGGATTTTCATTACAATACATGGAAGTTGGATTGTCTTCGGAACTGCCCTCATAGGGGTTGCACACGACAAAAGACAAGCCTCGATTATACTTATGGGTCAAGATGCTGTTGCTCTTCTTCATGTGTGGCCAAATTACATATTTTGTGAAGATCTCATCATCACCATAGACCATGCGATACGGAAAGCGCTCCATAGTCTCTTTTATATCCTTGATCCCTTGGCGTCCTTCGTAACTGCCGCCGAAGAGACTGGCGGTTAGGGGGCCGATAAAAGAGGTGGCAAAATGCATACGGTGAAATTTTATGCCACTGCTGATCCACTCACCAACGCTAAAATATTCGGCTGCGGTGACTTTATGATCGACATCCCGTATTAAATAGCGAATCCTAGCACCCGGCTCCATGGGCTCATCGGCGACGAGAAAGCGCCAAAACGTTGCATCACGACCAACTTTATCCAAGTGGTTGTCCACGAAGGCAATTTCACAACCACGATCAAGCAAGGTTTTAATTAACCCGGGATCAACGGCATTTCCCAGTGGCCCAAGCTCGCTATTTTCTGGATTTCTTGCTGCGACATAAACTCGGATAGTAAAGGTTTCGTAGCCCCAGGTTTTATGAGGATGCACATTGTTCTTTCTCTTGATATGCTGAATACTATCGATAAAATCCGTAAGGCCATCAATGTATTTTTGCAGCGATCCATAGAAGGTCATCGAGATGATTCTCGCTTCACCTTGGGATTTCCAATGTTTTTTCTGAGTCGAAATGGGTTTCTTGTCGGTTAATACGTCGTAAGTTTTGGGATCGCGAAATTGATATTGCCAAACATCGATCTGTGAAAACTTCCCGAGCATCAAGTCATCGACTTTTCTCGGTTCTTTTAAAAGCGAGTGATTGAATGCCAAGGCAGCCCTGGGGCCACCGATCCATTGGATTGCTTGAGACTGCCAAGAAATTTTATCCTTGATAGAGTTTTCGTAATCACGCAGAATTCGTGCCTTTAGTTCTTCCGCCCACTGGATGGCCGGTTCTTGTTTATCCATAGATAGCAGCGTCGAGGCACAAGATGCCGACAAAAATAAATAAAACCAAGTTTTAACATTACCGCCCAAGGGTGTGTGAGATCTAAGACCCATGCTCGTTCCATAGAAGCAAATAGAAACTGACAAGTATCAAACACTCCATGAGCTCGATATCTTTCGGCCTATACCAAGTTCCCCTGATTTTGCTTGCCTATAGGCAAGCAAAATCAGGGGAACTTGGTATTAGTCTTTTAATGTGGGGCGGCCTCTTTCAGATATCGCTTAAAGAGCAGGCAGACGAGCTCGTCGGGAAGGCGGACAATCTTCGATTCCAAGAGGCAAAGCCAAATTTCTTTCGCTTTTGGGCTTACTGCTGAACAGATCTTGATGAGCGGCTCGGGAAGATCGGCACTAGTCACTCCCATAAGGCATAGCCAGAGTTCTTTTTCTCCTGGGTTTAGCGCTAAATGGATCTGGTTGAATTTTGCGGCTCGAGAAATTTCCTCGTCGAGTGAGACGGGAATTGGATTAAAATACAGATTGATGCTGGTGAGCGAGGAGTTTACCTTCAGCGCATCTTGCAGACTACAAGCACCGTCTCCATGAATCTGGTTGTTGCTCAGATTTAATACATTCAAGGCACAATTTTCATACAAAGATTCCGCGAATGCTCGCGCGCCTGTTGTTTCACATCGATTGAAGCCTAGATCAAGCTCGGTGAGCGTGCTGTTTCTCTTAAGCGCGCTGGCCAAATCTATCGCTCCCTGAACACCAGTATTATTATTAAATAGATCAAGTATCTCAAGCGTTGTATTTTGCTGGACGGCATCCGCTATGGCAGCTATTCCTGCATCGCCAATATTATTATTATATAGACGCAAGGCGGTCAGTCCCGAGTTCGCCTTGAGCATAGCCCCAATCGCCCTCGCCCCCTGATCACCAATCACGCCGTGACCAAGGTTTAAATTTTTGATGCTCGTATTTGATTTCATGGCAGAAGCGAGTTCAGCCACCCCTTCATCGCCCAAAAAATGGTAGTCAAGATTTAGTTCAGTATTATCAAGCGCCATCATGGAAAGACTGATGCAAAAAAAGCTCGGAAAAATGCCATGTGGATAGAACTTCATCGCCGCCTCATCACTAGAAAACGTGTTTTCGTGGTTGGGCTAACAGGCGGCTTTGGAATTTAAGTTCGCTGGTTTGGAATATAAACTTACTTCTTATTCTTTTCCAACTATTAACTCCGATGAAATCAAGGAGCTCCACATGCATTTCTTTGTAAAGGCTACTTTTCTTATTTCTTTCATGACCTGGGCCGCATCGCTATCAGCTATGAACACCCAACAGATTCAAACCGTAAACAACGTGGTCGACAAATGTGAAAAATGTGTTGCCTCATGTATGAGCGGTCACCATCACGAAACGAATTGTGCACCAATTTGTCGTGATTGTGCCGACATCTGCTCCCTCATGTCGCAATTTATATCCCGAAAATCGCAATTTACCGGAAGCCTAAACCAAGCATGCATTAGCGCATGCCAGCAATGTGCCGACCAATGCA
>DASPVU010000180.1:0-4645 GCA_035622215.1 Myxococcota bacterium
CCGCGGCATCGGCTACCGCTTCGTCACCGCGGACGAGCTAGAAAAGCAGAGTACGTGTCGTACCGCGGCTTGACCGGCTTTATTGCATAAATTTTGGGCAAGATGCCATGGAATCAGCTGCCATCACATATGTGTCGTACCGCGGCTTGACCGCGGTATCCAGTAGCCAGCGACAACGATGATCTTCCTGGACCCCGCGGTCAAGCCGCGGGGCGACACATATCGGAGATCCCTTAAGCATTTAACATGCTTCTTGGGTTGGATATCGATAAAATGGGGCATGAAATTCTTTATTTTATTATTGATTGCATCTTCTGCGCTCAATGCCAAGCAAATATACGTGGACATTCAGTTGAGCCCCACCTTTTCGTACAGAGATGAATATACGGTGGATCCGAGCGTTAAAGTTTGGCAACTTAAAGAAATGATATTTAAAAACAACGACTTAGATTGGAAAAAATATGTTTTGGCGCGGAGGCCACACGAAGAGTTTAGTGTCCTGGAACCCGACAACAGTTTGACAAGCTATGGTAACGCACCTCAGGATCCTGTGTTATTTTTTGTGATCAAAAAAACAAGTGGCTTGGAGAAAGAGGAGCCTGCACCTCACGAACCCGCAAAAGATTCGGAGAAGCCGGAAGAGAAAAAAGAAGAGCCAAGTCAAGAAAAACCAGCGGAAAAACCTCAGAAGTCAGAAGGTGAAAAACCTGCTGAACCAAAGCCAGAAAAGAAAGATGAAAAAAGCAGTTGAGTGAGCAAATACTTCCAAAGTTCGAAAAGACTTTTCTTTCTCGAATTACCCGCTATGACAGAAGCCCATGAATGGAGAAATTCTGTGAGGGTCGCATGGGCAAAAAAGTCATCGGGGTCTTAACGGGTGGTGGTGACTGTCCCGGGCTTAACCCGGCCATTAAAGCTGTGGTTAAAAAGGCCATCGAATCCGATTTTAGCGTTATTGGTATTAAAGAAGGCTGGCTTGGTTTGGTCGATGAACGAGTCCTGCCTATGACATTGGATCGTGATGCCGTTCGTCATATCGATCGCCAAGGTGGCACCATACTTGGCACTTCGCGTACTAATCCATTCAAGAGTGAAGGTGGTGCGGAACGGGTGGCCAACCGCATGGAGGCGCTTGGTTTGTCGGCCATCGTCGCCATAGGCGGCGAAGACACCTTGGGAGTGGCCGCCAAACTTTATGAGCAGTGGAAACTACCCGTCGTGGGCATACCCAAAACTATTGACCGGGATCTGTCATTTACCGACTATTCACTGGGGTTTGAGAGCGCGTTGCAGGTGATCACTGATAGCGTTGACGCGCTGCGCTCCACCGCCGAATCCCACGCCCGCATATTTGTGGTAGAAGTCATGGGGCGGCATGCGGGCCATTTGGCCTTGCGTGGAGGAATCAGCTCCGCGGCATCAGTTATTCTCATTCCGGAATATCCCTTTGAAGTTGGTCGCGTTTGCGAACTTTTGATCGCGCGCAAAAGGCGCGGCGTGCGCTACAGCATTGTCATGGTGGCAGAAGGCGCCATGCCCAAGGGCGCCGATCTTTCTCTCATCTCTCAAGAAAAAGATGCTTTTGGCCACGTGCGGCTTGGCGGCATTGGTCATTATCTGGCTGACCTTATTGAAGAGCAGGCTCAACTTGAATCCCGCGCCGTAGTTTTGAGCCATCTGCAGCGAGGCGGTCGTCCGGTGGCCTATGATCGGCGCATGGGTTTTTATTTCGGCATTGCCGCCGTTGAGGCCATCATGGGTGGCCATTTCGGCAAGATGGCTGCATTGAAGCACGGTCGCATTGTTCTTGCCCCCATCAAAGAGGCCACCAAAGAGCTGCGTTTGGTAGATGTTGCAACCTGCTATGACACCGATTACTATCGAGCGAAACAGAGCATCATCGGTGTCCTCGGCCCCGTCGAAGAACCGTTGTTTAGGAGCGCCTAATGAAAATTGCCATTGCTTCCGATCACGCGGGATTCCGTCTAAAAACGGATCTGGCCCAATGGCTGGCCGCCCAGGGACACACGGTCCACGACTTTGGCACAACAAGCGAAGAGCCCGTTGACTACCCCGACTTCGCCAAAAAAGTAGCCGACGCCGTTTCAGAGAAAAAGAGCGAGAGAGGCATCGTTATTTGCGGCAGTGGCGTGGGCGCAAGTGTAGCCGCAAACAAAGTCAAGGGCATTCGCGCATGCGTTTGCCACGACACCTACTCCGCCCATCAAGGAGTTGAACACGACGATATGAATGTCTTAGTGCTCGGCTCCCGCGTCATCGGCGAAAGCCTTGCCCAAGAACTTCTTAACGCCTTTCTCAAGGCCCAATTCAGTAATGAAGAGCGCCATGTGCGAAGGCTAAATAAAGTCTTGGCCATGGAGAATGCGTGGCGTTAATTTTCGGAGATTATCATGGCGAATCCCTTGCTAGACCTCGAAACCTGTGGCCAATCAGTTTGGCTTGATTACCTGTCTCGTGCCTTACTCGATAGTGGCGACCTTGATAGGCTGATTAAGAACGATCATTTGAAGGGCCTTACTTCCAATCCGAGCATCTTTGAAAAAGCCATAGCTAAAACCGAGGACTACGATGAAGAAATCCACGCTTTTAGAAAGCGATCGATTACCGATCCCAAGGCAGTGTACGAAACGATCGCCCTGAACGATATTCAGAGCGCCTGCGATCACCTACGAGCGGTTTACGAAAAGACCTCGACTGATGGTTTCGCCAGTCTGGAAGTCTCGCCTCATTTAGCCTTTGATACCAACAAAACGATTGACGAAGGCCTGAGGCTATGGCACGCAGTTGCCCGCCCGAATCTTATGATCAAAGTGCCCGGAACCACTGAGGGCATGGCGGCAATACGTAGGCTTATCAGCGAAGGCGTGAATGTTAACGTAACACTGTTATTTTCCGTCAAAGCGTATGAAGACGCGGCGAATGCCTATCTTCACGGGCTGAAGGATCGCCTAGATCGTGACCTTAGAATCGATACGGTCCACAGCGTGGCCAGCTTTTTTGTTAGCCGTATCGATTCCAAGGTAGACAGGAAGCTTGAGCAAATCATCAAGGGCTCGAAAGACTCAAGCGCAGAGCGGCTTTTGGGCACCATTGCCATTGCCAACGCCAAGGTAGCCTACACTCGTTTTCAGCATATTTATCAAACGGATTTGGCAAAACACTTGCTCAGCAATAAAGCCAACCAGCAAAGGCTTTTATGGGCCAGCACCAGCACCAAAAACCCCAAGTACCGCGATGTGCTCTATGTTGATTCCCTGATCGCCAATAACACGATCAACACCATGCCCTTAGAAACTCTCAACAAATTTCGCGACCACGGCAAAGTCAACGATTTGTTTATGACTAACATCCACCAGGAACAGAAAAAACTAGACAGTTTAGCGCGTTTAGGCCTGAACTTCGACGCCCTATGCCAAGAGCTCTTACAAGAAGGCGTTCAGCTATTTATTGACGCCTTCGACCAATTATTAGCATCCATAGAAAAAAAGCTCTCCGATAAAACATGACTGCAAATAATAAAGAACAACGGCCTCTTCCTGATGCTCACCGGCCTCTACGCCCATGACGCCCAAACCCATCTAAACAACCTAACCTTGTCCCAAGTCCATAAAAGCCAAGCGCTCAGCGACCTGCTCGCCCTAAAATTTGCAAGTGACTTTCTCCAAAATCCGCAACAAACCAAAACAGAGCTTTTCTCTGAGCTAACCATCGTCATAGGGGGAACTTTAAATGAAAGCGTTTTTTCTGTTTCTATTTTCGCTAACGGCATTTTCTCAGGTGAGCATCACCGATGGTGAAGCGTATTTTGTTTCTGGGTCCGACAAATTTCGCCTGAATTTGTCCACCTTAACCGAAGCGCAATCCAAAAGGATTTTTGGCAACTACAATCCAAAACGTGAGATAGGAAATTTCCTGCGTTCCCGTCCCATGGGCGATAAAGCCAATTTGAAGCCCAATATGTCTGATGTGCAAAACCAAGGTCAGCGAGGTACCTGTTCTCATTTTGCTACAGTAACCTTAGTTGAACATCTTTATGATAAAAATTCTAACTTGTCGGAACAGTGCTTAGCTTGGTTTGCCGGCAATACCGATAGCGGGAACATCCCAAATGGGTTGAACTATGTACAGAAAAAAGGGGTCTATCTAGAGAGAGACTGCCCTTACAAGGATCCAGCTGACTACGCTGAATGGGACTCTGCCAGCGCCGAAAAAATGCGCGAACTTGAAGGTAAAGCTCGATTGGACCTTCCGAAAAATTTCAGCAATATAAAAGAGGTCTTCCCATGGTTCGAGATTTACAGTGAAAACGTAGATAAGTTCTCCGCGCGGGAACTTATAGAACACATACAAAGAAAAATTGCGGCAGGCTATCCGGTGGGTGCCGCAGTATATTTTATTGGAGATGCGGGATGGGGAGAGGGCTGGATCGACAAGATCCCGAGCGAGGCTGAGATCAAAAAAAGCTGTGATCATAATCGCAAGGCAAATTCACCAATGAAACAATGCAGCTCTCATGCCTTAGTATTCACGGGATATGATAATAGCAAAAAGGTCTTTTATTTCAAAAATTCCTGGAGAAAGACCTGGGGATTAACAGACTCCTTGGAGAGGTCCGATCCCTCGG
>DASPVU010000181.1:0-5542 GCA_035622215.1 Myxococcota bacterium
CTTCACTGAACAACCCGCGAACAAAGTCCCAGGTTGTTCTGGCGCTGAGTACAAATATCTAATAAATGCTCCGGGCAGAACTAAATATCTGACATGGAATCCGGCGAAATTTCCCTCTGATGCGCACGAGTTTCTTTATCCGCAAACAGGCCCGTGGTTGGGCTTGCTTTGGGTAACGGAATCCGGCTTTTCCTTGAAAAAGAACGTCTCACAGTCTGACATCGGGTACTCCGGGCCTATCGTTATCAAGAGATAAACTTGAGGTCAAAACTAAAAGTCGATTTCAGTATATCCCTTTTCTTTAACCAAAAGCTTGATCATGCCGGGAAGATGGGACATGCCGACGATCGATAATAATTTATCGTATTCGGGATGGGTATCGAAGGCTAGCTCGATGTTGTCCACCATCGTTTCATTGCGATGCACTGCCAAGCCATAATAGCCAAGCCAGCGAGTCCATCCTGTAGGCCAGGACTTTGGCAGAAATTTTTCTAGAAGAGGACCTGCAATAATTCCACTCATTATATAGGAGCCCAGCGCGGCAACTGCGTATGCAACATATTTCGCCGCATGTGGTGCATAGACCCATACGATAGGTACGGCTACGGCACCGGCAGCGCTTACAAAGATGGTTAACATGGCTAGATCCTCTGCCACATCCGCCTTGTGACCTTCTTCTAGGCCTACAACTTTCGGATCTAGATTACCGGCTTCGACGAGATTAAGTTTTTCCTTGCTAGATTCATACGCATAATTCGTCATGGAGCCACATTTCATGGCGTTAAAAGCTGAACAGCAAAACATTAACGGAGCCAGGCAATAGCAGAATGCTTTAGAAACAATGCTATTCGGTGTGTAGCCCTCAACTCCTCGAAGGGGCACACAATCTACTAATGCTCTGCCCGCCTCATTCGTTCCACAAAAATTAAGGCAATGCTTTTCCCCGAGCAAAATCACCACTCGGAAACTATTTTCCGTATGTTTTGACAAAATGTGAACGCTATAGCCACTTTTAGAAGCTTGCTTGATTAAGGCGGCAAGCGTCTCTGAGATAATACTTGCTTTGTACTGTGAAGTAATATCGGCGGATCGATCGAGATCAGCTTCTTTGTCAGAAGCGCACAAAGTCAAAGACCAGAAAACCCAGCAGCATATTGTGAGCCGTGAGCAAAATGCGCTCTTGGCCTTCCTTTTTACCATGGTTCTTAAATGCTTAAGCTTGCAATTTTATTCCGACGTGAAAGCCCGACAAGCTTCCCGAAAACGCCCGCACGAAATTTCCGACTCGTTGCAGTTCTTACTCGAGCCCTCTTTTTACAGTGTTACGCGAGAGCTAAATAAGGTCACATCTTCGCAAGATAAAGGAAAAGGCGATGACCACGAAAAAGATTGCTTTGATTGGGGCGGGACAAATTGGCGGTACACTGGCTCTGTTGTCGAGCTCGAGAAAATTGGGCGACGTAATATTGTTCGACGTGTTTGAGGGTGTGGCGCAGGGCAAGGCCCTGGATCTCAGCCAAATGGCAAGCCTTTGCCAGTGCGAAAGCAGACTTCTCGGCACCAGTGACTATAAAGATATTGCCGATGCCGATGTCTGTATCATAACGGCAGGTTTTCCGAGAAAACCAGGCATGAGCCGAGATGACCTTTTGCAAAAAAATCTCGAAGTCATCAAACAAGTGGCTCTGGGTGTAAAAACCTATGCCAAAAACGCCTTTGTCATTATGGTTACCAATCCCTTAGATGTCATGGTTTACGCCTTTTACAAGCTAACGGGATTTTCACCGCAAAAAGTGGTGGGCATGGCGGGCATCCTTGATTCCGCGCGTTTTCGCACATTTTTGGCCGACGAGCTCAAGGTCAGCCGCCAGGACATCTCTGCCATGGTGTTGGGAGGCCACGGAGACGATATGGTGCCCTTGACGCGATTTTCCACCGTCAGCGGCATTTCGCTCAGCGAGTTGATCGGCCTCGGCCTGCTAAAAAAAGAAAGACTCGATGCGATTATCGATCGCACGCGCAAGGGTGGCGGGGAAATTGTTCAACTGCTCGGCACAGGATCAGCCTTCTACGCTCCAGCGTTTTCCGCCATCGAAATGGCCGAAAGCTACCTTTTTGATCAAAAGCGACTGCTTCCCTGCGCAAGCTTTCTGACGGGAGCCTACGGTGTAAACGGCCTTTTTATTGGCGTGCCGGTAATTATTGGCCAAAAAGGCGTCGAACGCGTAATCGAACTTAAGCTCGCCGACGAAGAAAAAACCGCCTTAGCTCGTTCGATTAATTCCGTAGCTAAGGTCGTAGAAGAGCTGAAGGGTCTTTTATGAGAGTTCTTGCGATTTTCTCCTCCACCATCGGCAAAAAATTCCTGGTGGCCCTGACCGGTCTATTCATGGTGGTCTTTCTCTTACTTCATTTGGCCGGCAACTTAGAGATCTTTTCCGGCCAAGATGCGGTAAACCAATATGCGGCTTTTTTGCGCACCATGCCCAAAGTGCTGTGGGCGTTTCGCATCGCGCTCATTGTGGCCGTGGTGCTTCATATTTATTTAACTATTTCGCTCACAACACGTAATCAAAATGCACGCAAAGAGCGTTACCACTTGAAGCGTTCAAGGAAGGCCACACTCTCGTCGAGGACCATGATGCTAAGCGGACTCACTATACTAGCCTTTGTCTGTTATCACCTGTCTCACTATACCCTTGGCATCACCAATCCCGAGTTCATGGCCTTGACCGATGCCCACGGACGGCACGATGTGTACAACATGATGGTGATGGGTTTTAGAAATCCTCTGATTTCGGGTTTTTATATCCTGGCGCAGATCTTACTCGCCTTTCATTTGAGCCACGGCGTTTCTTCCACCGCACGCACCTTAGGAGTTTCCAGCGCTGTCCTTTATGACAATATCCGAGTCTTGGGCTTTATCTTTGCCTTCGTGATCGCCGTGCTTTATATTTCTATTCCTCTTTCAGTTTTGCTTGGTATCGTTCCCGTCGTTTCCTGATTTAAGCAAATGTTTTCTCATATCGCGAGGACCACATGAGGCTCGAAGCAAAAATTCCTGAAGGCAAAATCAGCGAAAAATGGCAGAACTACAAGAACAGCCAAAAACCCGTGAGCCCCAATAACAAAAAGAAATACAAAATAATTGTCGTAGGCTCTGGCCTTGCGGGCGCATCAGCGGCTGCCTCCTTGGGCGAACTCGGATTTATGGTGGAAGTGTTTACCTTTCATGACAGTCCGAGAAGGGCTCATAGTATCGCGGCGCAAGGCGGCATCAACGCAGCGAAAAATTACCAAAACGATAACGACAGCGTTTACCGCCTATTTTACGATACGGTCAAAGGCGGCGATTTTCGCTCGCGTGAAGCCAATGTTTATCGGCTCGCCGAGCTAAGCGTGAACATTATCGATCAATGTGTCGCTCAGGGAGTGCCATTTGCCCGAGAGTATGGCGGGCTGTTGGACAACCGTTCATTTGGCGGTGCTTTGGTTTCTCGGACATTTTATGCTCGAGGCCAAACTGGCCAACAACTGCTGCTCGGAGCTTATGGCGCGCTTAGTCGCCAAATTGGTCGAGGCCGAATAAAGCTTCACTCTCGTAAAGAAATGCTCGACCTCATCGTGGTGAACGGTCATGCCAAGGGGGTGGTGGTCAGGGATCTGGTCGACGGTCAGCTGAGTTCAGAAATGGCTGACGCGGTGGTGTTGGCCACCGGCGGTTATGGCGTGGTTTTCTATTTATCCACCAACGCCATTAATTGCAACGTCACGGCGATCTATCGCGCATACCGACGTGGCGCACTTTTTGCCAATCCCTGCTTCACGCAAATTCATCCCACCTGCATCCCCGTAACCGGGCATCATCAATCAAAACTCACACTCATGTCAGAATCGTTGCGCAACGACGGCCGCGTTTGGGTGCCAAAAACGCCTAAGGATCCACGCTCACCCAATGACATTCCTGAAGCAGAGCGCGACTTTTTCTTAGAGCGCCGCTATCCCAGTTATGGCAATTTGGCGCCGCGTGACATCGCATCACGCGCCGCAAAAGCCGTTTGCGATGAAGGCCGCGGCGTCGGATCTTCTGGCCTGGGGGTCTATCTTGATTTTTCCAAGGCTATCTCGCGCCTTGGGCGGGGCACCATTGCCGAGCGCTACGGCAACTTGTTTGAAATGTATCAAAAGATTACCGATGAAAATCCCTATCAAGTGCCCATGCGCATCTATCCGGCCACCCATTACACCATGGGGGGGCTGTGGGTTGACTACGAATTGATGAGCAATACACTTGGGCTTTTCGTTTTAGGCGAAGCTAATTTTAGCGATCACGGGGCAAATCGTCTCGGCGCGAGCGCCTTGATGCAAGGTTTGGCTGATGGCTATTTTGTTCTTCCCTATACCATAGGTCGCTATCTCAACTCGATCACGCCTGGCCTACTAAGTAAGGACGGCCAAGAAGCGAAAGAAGCCATATCTTCTACCGAAGAACGCATCGGCCAATTGTTCGCCATTAACGGAAAAACCTCTCCCGATCTTTTCCATCGGCGTTTGGGAAAAATTATCTGGGAATATTGTGGCATGTCGCGCACGGAAAAGGGCCTCACCGAGGCACTCAAACTTATCCCAGCTCTTAGGCAAGAATTTTATGAAGACCTGTGCGTAAAAGGCAGCCCTCATGGCCTTAATCAAATGTTGGAAAAGGCTCTACGGGTGGAAGATTTCCTCAACCTTGGGGAAATCATGTGCCGTGACGCGCTGCTGCGCAATGAATCCTGCGGCGCGCATTTTCGCGAGGAATTTCGGACCGAAGAAGGCGAAGCTTTGCGAAACGACAAGGAATTTTGTCATGTGGCCGCCTGGAAATACGAAGGTGACTATAAGCCACCAACCATGATCAAAGAGCAATTGCATTTTGAGGCGGTGGAGCTTCAGCAAAGGAGCTATAAGTGAAAGCTATAACGGTCAACCTAAAAATTTGGCGACAGGCGGCCCAAAATGCTCCCGGTGGTTTTTTCACCTTCGTGGCCAAAGATGTGTCAACCGACATGTCCTTTCTCGAGATGCTCGATGTGGTGAACGAGCAGCTCGTCCGCGATGGCCTCGAACCTATCGCTTTTGAGTCCGATTGTCGTGAAGGAATTTGCGGCGTGTGTTCATTAGTCATCAACGGTCTTCCCCATGGACCACAAAAAGGCACCACCACCTGTCAGCTACATATGCGCACCTTTGACGATGGCGCTGAAATTATCATCGAGCCCTTTCGCGCATCACGCTTTCCCATCGTGAAGGATCTAATTGTCGACCGCAGCGCCTTTGATCGCATTATTCAAGCAGGTGGCTTCGTTTCGGTGAACACGGGAGGAGCGCCTGATGCCAACACCCTACCTATTGGTAAGGGAGTGGCAGAATCTGCCTTTGATGCAGCTACCTGTATTGGCTGCGGCGCCTGCGTGGCCGCATGCAAAAACGCCTCTGCCATGCTCTTCGTCGGAGCAAAAGTTGCCCATCTTGCCATGCTTCCCCAAGGGGAGCCTGAAAG
>DASPVU010000182.1:0-12671 GCA_035622215.1 Myxococcota bacterium
AACACGAGCTCAAGCGATATTGTCCATCGCAGGATCCATTATCCGCAGCTTCTTTATAGTATTCGGCAGCTTTTTTGGCGTTGATTTTACCGTCGATGCCATTCTCATTAAGAATTCCTAGATTGACTAAGGCTCCGAGGCTCCTGTTTGAATTCTTGGCGGCTTTTTCATACCAAAATATTGCTCTTTTAATGTTTTTGGGAAATCCGCATTGCCCATACTCATAATAAAGTCCGAGCTTAAATTGCGCTTCGGAGCATCCACCTTCCGCCGCTAATTTATAGTGCTTTCTTGCCTCCCGTGGATCTTTTCTAATCCGACAGGTGCCTTTTTCGTGGTGTTCGGCGAGCTTAAAATGGGCACGAGCATCAGGCTCGCGACTTGTGGAACTAGAAATGGCCTTTTCATAATGACGTTTTGCCTGCCCGTAATCGCGCCGATTTTCCCACCAATATGCCCAGGAAAAAATATCGTTAGGTTTTAACTCGTTCTCTTTAAGAACCACAATTTCTGGATATTCTCTTTCGCGTATTTTTGGCTCTTTTTCTCCATCATCGCCATCATCTGAGTCGTCACCCACGAAAGCCGTTTCCTCCTCTTCGCTATCCGAGACGGTATCTTCTTCATTTCTTTTCTTTCTTTTTGCTGCCTTGTCAGATTCTGACGTGTTGTCTTGCCCGGCTTCCTCTCTTGGTCGCTTAAGAGATTCATTTTTCTTGGGATCAGGCACGGGTAATGTGTTGCTCGGTTGTACCGCCACTCCGATAGGAAGGTTTTGGCGTGGCATGGGCGGAGGCGGAGAATAAGCTGGAAGAGGAACATGCACGAACCCGCAGTGATTGCAGGCATGATATGAAGCATTTGGATCAGTATAGAAAGGAAACATCGTTGAATCGGGATAATACCTGAAGTTATTGAAGTTATTATTTGCTCGCCCATCTCCGCACAACGCAAAATGTGGGTAAATTAATGCGGCAAAAAACAATAAGGCGGCACACTCTTTTTTGGTCATCGCTAATCCTCGTCTCTCGAGGCAACTCATGTCGTGCGTATTTGTTACTGTCAATCGCGAGGTCGAGTTTTTGTTCCTTGATAGAACACGGTGACATTGCTATATAAAAGTATCGTTATATTTGCGTAATAAATATTTGAAATAATAAAGGTAAGACGATGAAATTACTCAGAAAAAATATTGTCAGCGTTCTCATGTTGGCCTTATTCGTTCGTTGTATTTATGCCGTTGATTATGAAGCTGAAAAGGAAGCCGCCAAAAAGGGCGCAGCTTGGTATGGCGATAACTACCAGAAATACATTCCCACTGACGAGGAACTAGAGCACGGAAGCTACAACCCCATCGATCAGATCAAGATTCGGCTACCCATCGATCTCAAGCGAATTATCGATGACCATGTTTTGCGTGGAAAGCCTGTATCGCTGGCAGTCGCCTGCGGCGATCGCGAATTGCCCTTTCGTGCGCAGTTTGCAGCGAGGGTCAACGATCCCTCACGGCCTGCGGTTGATGACTTTGACAATTTAGAAACCGAAAAACTCGACAGTAATAAAACGGCTGACAACTACATTAGTTTGGACCGATATTTAGGCATGCCCGCTAGTAGAGATCCTGACCTCCGTGGCGCAGGGCACATCATGATGGATGCCCAAGATGCCAAAAACTGGGAACAGCTTTTTGATTTTTTGGACGCTCAGCAGGTAAAACTCCATCAAATTATCTTCACCGCAATGATAAACGAAGAGAGTGTCTTGGATCCAAGCAACCCTTTAAACGTCATCTATCAACGTCTTACGCCAGGGGGACAATTGGTGTTTCCGTATTATGGAAGCTATTGGGAGCACAATCGTAAATATTTTGCCGGCAGCGAATGGCTGACTTTGGAGAATTGGGGGATGGGGCAGCCTTTCATAAAAATCGCCGGCGAGATGTCTGAAGCGTTAGAAGGGGACAACCTAGAACAGATACAGCTTCCGGGATCAGGTTACGCCCAGACCAAGTTTGGCGCATTTTTTACACTGGCTCGCAAGCTTTCCCAAAACCAGGACATCGATGCAGATCTCGATCAACTCTTCGCAAAAACCCTTGCGGGAAAGACCAGCAATTATCGCAATTATGCAAAAAATGTTATTTCTTACTATCTGTCAATATATGACGAGAAGGCCATGGCCAAGGCGCTTGAATCTCAATCTGTCGGAAGAATGGGGTTAGAGGTGTTTAAAGAATCGGTTTTTGAACAGAACAAAAAAGTTTGGAGCTATTTTCTCGATTACCTAAAACAAGAAGGTTTTAACGCCCAATTAATATCGAGCCCCAAGGTTGCTTCTATACTGGCGCCTTCTGTCGTAACTGCGCAGAACTGGAAAGCGGGCGATTATCCCTATGGTGAACGCGACCACATCGCACTGGTCATCACCAAATGAGTGATTCAATGTTACATGTCTGTAAATCTCTGAATTAGTCAACAAAGAACCTCACTGCTCCCGCTGGGGTGATGATCCATAACGCATGATCCTGCACGGCAATGTCATCTATCTCGTCGCTGGGAAGCGCGCCTTCGGCCCGATATTTTTTTGTCGAGGTGTCCTTTAGATCTGCTTTGGGGTTGGAACGGGTGAAGTGGTGGAGACTCTCGCCGTCAAAACGCAGGAGTCCCGTAGAAGTTGCCATATAGAGATGGTCTTTCATCTCGAGCATCTTTCTGATTTCGAAATTTTTAGCTTGCGCGAGAGGGTGCGCAGAAGAAGGCGCTTCGCAGGGGTTTTTTTGGTTCGTTTTGCTAAGATCGCATAGCACTAAGCCCTTGGACTTCTTGCTTGACAAGGGATGAGTAAAGGAACCGACAACCAATCTGCCGCGGAAATAGGCCATGGAATTAGGGGCGCCAGGAAAAATCTCAACATTGCTATAGGACTCCGATACCCACCGATGACGCCATTTCATGTCTGACAAATTTCCTTGATATAGGCCGCCGCCGCTTACGGCGACGAGGTCATCCGGTTTTAACTCGTCGACGATGATCATATCTAAAGCGGCATCACCCATTTCATTAGCCGTAAGATCGAAACTGCTAGGCTTATCCCAATTAATAGTGTTCTTATCGAGAGCAAGTGCATCCCCTTTAAACAGCTTTGGTGTGTTGACCCCATCATAGAATAAGGATAGAAGCCCTTCTTGCAGAGGAATGAGCTTCATTACTTTCGAACTTGATAGAAAATGCTCACTGTAGCGGGTTCCATTATTGCTAATTTGCGTAATAAGCCTTGGCGCAACAGGATTTTTTTCATCGTGTTTGGTTGCCAACCATGCTCCGTAAGGAAAGGCGCTCAGCGCAGTTACATCCGGAAATCCGCGCACCTCAAAATTGCTTTGTTGGTCTTTAATAATAAGGCCAGATATCGGTGCGCCATTTAGCCTGGTTATAATAAAGGCGAAAAACACGTGGGTCGCATTGGCTGATACTTTCTTTAATATGGGAGTTCCTTGCATTATCTGAGCAAGCGATAACGGATCCCAGTTGAAGGTGACGGTTTTGCTATCGGCGGACTTAGAACTCGAATTTTTGACCTTTGTCACGTCGCATCCAAACACCACCGAAGCAATCAAAAAAACATGTAGCGATAAAAACACTTTATAGCGCATCGCAAGCTCCACCGGAATTCTCACGACGTGGTAGTCGATAAGAATGAATCTTACAACTCCCAATACCTAGTCGTTGTGTTCGCGTCCGCTAGTTTCGGAGCTCGAAGGCGGTGGCATATCGATTATGATGTGGTCCCGATTTCTTGAGCATCTTTGGACCAGCTGTTGAAAGGTGTCATTGTTGCGTTGGCCAAGCGTGGTTGCGCGCGTGTAACGTTCTTTCAATTCGTCGCGATGCTGGATGTGCACAGCCAATAATTTGTGTTGACCGCGTCGGTAGAAATACCATGCGCTGAGAAAATTAACGCTTAGTCCGAGAAACCCTAAGATGCCGCAGATGGTCTGGGCGTTGGTATTGTCGTAGCTCCATCTGTCCGTTAATGGCTCATCATCGACCAAGTTCTGTGCGTAGCTTAAGGTGCTGGTCCACAGCAACAGACTGGTTATGGCCATAGGTGTTAGATCCCGGGTGAGGAAATCACTTGCTTTCATAGGTGAGCTTAGCAACAGGATTATTATGAGGCAGGTTGTGCGCATGTGTCAGCCTCGCCTCCTAAGCCTTCTGGCAATTTCGCTTTCAATGTGCCTGCAATAATGGATATTAGCGTCCATCAGCTCATTCTCGGCTCTGAGCACCGCGTTTTGTTCTTCGAGCGATTTGGCTATGTCCCTCTCAATCTTTCGCCAATAAAACCATGGCGCTAAAAAGCTGCTGATCACGGAGATTATGGCGAAGGCTCCCGAGCCCATTTGCCATGCGGCCCAGCCAATGGTCTGGCTGTTGGAGAATGTATAAGGGGGTAAAGTGCAATTGTCCGTTGATGATTGCGCAACTGCCTGCGTGCAAAGACAACTCAGTAATACGAGAGTGCGCAAGTGCGTGCTAGCAAACAACTGGCTCAATAAACTGTCGACCTGACGGGTGTCACTAGCCCTCGCGGCCGCGGAAACGATCAGCAACAAAATGAGGGTTTTCTTCATACCTAATCACTCTCATGTTCTGTGGAGTATTCTTCGTTGCTTCTTTTGGCTAATAAATCTCTCAAAAACTTCACGTGCTCGATTAGCTCTTCCTTGTTTCTGATGCGCGAAGTGTCCCCGCGATAGTAATCAAGCACTTCGCGAAACATTAGCCGACCTAGTCTCGGTTCAGCTCTTCGTCGTTTCCGATGTCGCCTTCTCAAGGTCTCTTGTTCCTTCTTTAGGGCCAAAACTCGGGCGTTGTCGGCTTTTTTATAATAGATCCAGTCGCCAAGAACGTTGGTCCAAATAAGGCATACTTGAATGATGCCAAACGCTGTCTGTGAATTGGTTGAGCTGATGGCAAAGGCATCGCTGATATTTGGTTCAAGCCACCATTCGGTGCAATTTACCGCTGAGGAGGAGCGGCTCGCTAATAGGACTATTACCAAAAGGGTCCTAATCACCATCGTCATCGCTATCTCCCTCGTCATCCCCATCGCCTTCGGGGGTTTCGGCCTCCTCTTCTAAAACGCCTGAAATCGTCTCGAGGCAGGCAATGACTTGCTCTTCGGTGATGCCGCTGTTGGCATTCTGCAGATGCGCGATCACAATGTCGCAGCTTTGAACCGCAGTAGCGACTTCCGCTTTGTGCCATTCCTGGTGCTGCTTTTTGAGCTCGGCTATCTCATTTTTCACGTCGAGGACTTCTTGAGAGTCGCCCTTCACGTAGTAGATACAGTTGGCCACAAAATCGAGCGTCCAGCCCAGAACGTCGGTGAAGCCGAAAGCTGTTCCAAGCCAGGTGGCCCACCAGACAAAATAAGGTGTGGTTAAGAGTGGGGCCGTGTCTGTGGCATTCGTATAGGAAGTGTTTTGCTCGGTTAAATTCTGTGCGAGCGATCCGAAATAGTAAAACCCTCCAAGCAATAATAGCCTTGTTGCTTGGCGCTGCGCCATTCGGCTGGTCGCTTGATTGATATCAGCGGCCTTACCAGTCATGCTCAGCAATAAGACCGACAAAACTAGCGCTTTTCGCATCGTTTGCATCTCCGACGGATGCAAACACAGATTCGCGCCAAGTTATTTCAAAAAACGGCAAGTTGCTTGCGACGGTCATTCGTGTCCTACCTCGGCTTGACCGCGGTATCCATGACTAGCCTAAGGTGATCATGTTCTGGACCCCGCGGTCAGGCCGCGGGGCGACACAGTGTATAATAAAATGTGGGATAGTGTATGTGGAAATGATGGATTGTTATTCTTTGACATAGCGGTGGTGTATTGTGTATTATTTGACCAGTGACGCGTGCACGAATTTTACGCCACAGATTTGGCCGTTGGGAGAGCCGTAATATGACGACTACTGATAAGAGAAAAAGATCGCTGTATTTTCCCGATAACATTCTACGTGAGATGCAGAGCGAAGCTAAGCGTCAAGAGCGCAGCCTGTCTTGGATCGTACAATACGCTTGGAGGATTGCTCGGTCAGAGCTCATGCGGCTTCCATCTGTTGGCAGCTCCGGTTTTCCTCAGGATATGGATCATGATGGAAACCAGGTAGACGATATGGAAGAAGGCCACGACCATCATGAACCTAGGGGTTTTTCCGATAGCCGTTATCCGCAGCACGGCGGTTGATGGGGTTTTTAAAATCCGAGAGCAGCCTTCCTTTCTTCTGCGCCTGGCAACGGTGGCTGCTTTTGGGTGATGTTTGGTAAATGCGGAGCCCGCTCAGCGTTGATTTTGATCCACTTTTCTTTATCATGCGGCAGGTTCGCTTCATCATAAATGGCTTCTACGGGACATTCAGGTTCGCAGGCGCCGCAGTCAATGCATTCATCTGGGTTTATATATAACTGTTCATCATCTGCATAAAAGCAATCCACCGGACACACAGAGACACAATCAGTAAATCGACATTTTTGGCAGTTATCGGTGACTACAAAAGCCATTGCTCATCCCTCAATTCTCAGAATTAAAAACATCAACTAATGAGACCGCAGCCCAAATCCTTAATATTGACACGTTAGCTTCTGCCTCATAAAACCACATTTATCATGAACAACCAACAAGAAAAGACATTGCTTCCAGGCTCTCTCCGGCTGCAACTGAAAAAACAAGCCCATCACCTAAAACCGGTGATTCAAATTGGCAAAAAGGGTATTTCTGATGCTTTGCTCAAAGAGATTGATGGGGCACTTTTGGCTCACGAGCTCATCAAGATACAGCTGCCAAAAGAATATCGTGCGCTCGAAGAAGACTTGCCAAGAATTTTGCAGGAAACCCGCTCGCATCATATCGACACCATCGGTAACGTTGTTATTTTATACCGAAAAATTGAGACAACATAGTTCTAGAAATGGGGCTTGATATCATGGAAACTTTATTTCCCTTAATTGAACCGTTTAATAGTTTTAGACTGAAAGTCAGCGATCTTCATGACCTTTACGTAGAAGAAGTGGGTAATCCGGAAGGCCTACCGGTAGTGTTTGTCCATGGTGGGCCCGGCGGAGGCATCGATGCGAATCATCGTCGCTATTTCAGGCCCGAGCTTTGGCGCGTTATTCTCTTTGATCAACGCGGCTGTGGAAAATCCACACCCTTCGGTGAGCTTAAGGAAAACACCACGTTTGATTTGGTTGGCGACATGGAAAGGATCCGCAATTTTTTGCGGATCGATAAATGGCATGTTTTTGGTGGTTCATGGGGTAGTACGCTTTCTTTGGCCTATGCGATTACCCATCCGACTCGAGTTTTGTCTTTGGTTTTGCGGGGTATTTTTCTGGTGCGCAAAAAGGAAATCAATTGGTTCTATCAACATGGGGCCAACATGTTTTACCCGGAGGAATGGGAGCATTTTTTGGCACCAATTCCTAAGAGCGAGCGTCACGATTTATTGACCGCCTACCACAAGCGTCTCAACAGCATTGACCAGTCAGTGGTAAAGGTTGCAGCTCGCGCGTGGAGTAAATGGGAGGGTGCAACTTCTAGGCTGCGCAAAGATGAAAAGATGATCGAGCATTTTTCATCGGAACATTTTGCCTACGCTTTTGCGCGTATCGAAAACCATTTTTTCTATCACCAAGCTTTTTTTGACGACGACAATTGGATTTTGAACAATGCGAAAAAAATCCAACATATCCCGGGGATAATCGTGCAAGGCCGCTATGACATGCCTTGTCCACCCATCAGCGCTTACGAGCTCCATAAGGCTTGGCCAAAAACCGAGTTTATCATGGTAGAAGAGGCGGGCCATGCCGCGAGCGAGCCTGGTATCACGCATGCTTTGATCAATGCCACCAACCACATGGCCAACGTTTGATTGATTATGGAAGAAAAGATTCTTTTATATAAGCCAAAAAACCGCGGGCGTTTAAAGAAGAGCCCGATTTACGCGGCAAATCTGGTGGGCAAGGTGCTAGCGCTCTGCGCTAAGTACTTGTTCTTTGCCCTGAGAACGCCGTTGAATTTGGCAACCGTTGACGCCTACGTCGAAGTCTTTTGGCGCTTGAATTTTCAAGAGACCTTCACCTGGCTCTATGCGACAGGCCGGGAGCGTCTCTCGCCCGGCCAGACCTATATCTTTATGTCGAATCACGAGTCGTGGATGGATATACCAGCTATTTTCGGTGCCGTGCCCACTAGCTTGCGCATGGTCGCAAAAATCGGGCTCATGAAAATTCCTCTATTCGGTCATGCGCTGGCCAAGGCCGGCTTTATCGCCGTTGATCGTAAGAATCAGCAAAAGGCTATCAAGCAACTAGGTGAGGCAAAAAAAAGGCTTAATGAGGGTATTTCTATTTGGATTGCGCCCGAGGGTACTAGAACTCGCGATGGTAGTATCGGCCCGTTTAAGAAGGGTGGCTTCTATTTGGCCAAAGACCTTGGCGTGTCTATTGTGCCGGTCTTTATCGAAGGTGCGGCATCCGTGATACCGGCAGATAGCGTAGTCGTCAGGCCCAACAAGAGCATTACCGTGCATTTTTGTGAGCCCGTGGATGCGGAAGTATTTGGGCAAATGACGACGAATGATTTGGTAGAAAAAGTGCGTTCTTCGATTATAAATAAACGACGGGAATGTATGGATAAAAAGGAACTAATCGATGGCATTATATGATAAAGTTGGCGCCCTATCTCAGGCGTTAGAAAAGATTATTGTTGGGCAGCATAAGCTGGTTCAAAGGCTATTGCTTGCGCTGTTTGCTGATGGTCATTTGTTGGTAGAAGGTGCGCCGGGTCTCGCGAAGACCAAGTCGATTAAAGCGCTCTCTCAACTAATCGAAGCGGACTTTCATCGCATTCAATTTACGCCGGATTTATTGCCAGCTGATATTACCGGCACCGAAATGTATCAAACAGAAGTGCGTAAGTTTTCCTTTCAGCCCGGACCGGTGTTTCATAACCTCATCCTGGCCGACGAAATAAATCGCGCAGCAGCAAAAGTGCAATCGGCGCTGCTTGAAGCCATGGAAGAGCGGCAGGTCAGCATTGGCAATGTGACTCATAAATTGCCCAAATTGTTCTTGGTCATGGCAACGCAAAATCCGATAGAGCAAGAAGGAACCTATTCCCTGCCCGAAGCCCAGCTCGATCGCTTCATGATGCACGTTAAGATTTCCTATCCCGATATAGCCACCGAAAAGACTATATTGCGACTCAACCGCGAAGAGCATTTGCTGAAGGAAACACAAAACCGCCATCAGCAGACTTTATTATCGCAAGACGACATTTTTTCTGTGCGAAGGGCGATTATGAACGTGCATATGGATGCATCCATCGAAGAATATATCGTTCAGCTCATTATGGCGACGAGAACTCCCGAAAAATACTGTGAGAAATTGGGACCGCTCATAGAATATGGGGCAAGCCCAAGAGCAAGCATTTTTCTTGATCGCGCGTCGCGCGCCATGGCCTGGCTACGCAATCGAGATTTTGTCGCTCTAAGCGATGTGACTGATATTCTCCATGAAGTTCTGCGGCATCGCATAGGATTGACTTTTGAAGCGCAATCTTTGGGCTATACAACGGACCGGGTGATCGATGAAATCCGCGATGCCGTGGCGCTACCCTAGGTAACCGACATGGCATTTCAGGGTAATGGCATTTTTTGCACGGTCAATGAATTGCTGGATGAAGGACGGAAGTCTAAGTCTTTTAGCCTACACCTCAGAAAAAAAACCAAAAGCTCGAGGGCAGGCGGTAAGCGCTCCACGATTCGTGGACGCGGCATGGAGTTTTTTGAGTCGCGCCCCTATGTATTCCAAGACGAGATGCGCAGTATTGATTGGAAAGTGAGTGCGCGCCTCGACGCTCTTCATACCAAGGTCTTCATCGAAGAACGAAGCCGCCCAGTGTTTTTGGCCATCGATCAACGAAGCTCAATGTTTTTTGGCAGCGTTAACTGCTTTAAGTCGGTGTTGGCCGCACGGATTGCCGCGCGTCTAGCAACGGCAGCGATTAACGGCGGGGATTACTTCGGCGGTGCGATTTTTGACCAGGCCCAAGAATATATTTGTCCCATAAGTGGCGAACGAGTTAATCTTGCGCGTTTTTTTGGCTTGGTGGCTAACGCGTCGCAACCAAGGGCGAAAAATAGTGACGACTCCTTGTCTTGGTCAATCATGCTTGAGCGGATTACTAATCGTGTTCATGCCGGATCAGCGGTCTTTTTGCTGTCGGATTTTTTTGAATTAGGCCCTGGTCAACGCGAGCGACTCTATCGATTGCGGAAGAAGTCGGATGTCTTTGCCCTGGCAATCTTTGATCCGCTGGAGGAAAAACTTCCCGCACTCGGCACGGTTGCCATGGCTTTTGGTCGCGACGAAATCACGTTTGATAGCGACAACGCAATCTTGCAGAAAAAATATCAGCTGCGGTTTAAGGAAAGGCAGGACCAGCTCGGCTCCCTTTTTTCGTCACAAGATATTCCGCTTTTATGGTTTTCGACGGCTGACGACCTGGACATAGCCATGCGGCGCATATTTTTAGGTCGATGGTGAGTTAGCATGAATGAGGAGATCTTAAGCCAGCTCAAGGACATTCATTGGCCAAAACCGCCGCCTTTTTGGCCCTTGGCCATCGGGTATTATGGGGCTTTCATTCTTGCTTTGATATTGTTGGCCTCGGGTGTTTTTTTCGCCTGGCGCTGGCAAAAGAGGCAAAAGATCCGGCGTGCTATCACTCAGGAATTTTTGCTTATTCGCAAAAACTTTGCTGATGATTTGGACGTGGCGCGTTTGCAAGCATCAATTAGCGCTCTTCTGCGGCGTATAATATTTCATAAAAGCCAAAGCGGCCATGCAAAAAACGCAGATCTTAAAGCGCTTGCCACTCCCCTCGAAAAGATTTTTCCCAATAGGGAGAAGAACGATCTGATTATCGACTTGGTGGAAACAGACCGTTTTATGAAAAGCCCGAGAGTTGATGGCGAACATTTGTTGAAACTTGTTGGTGAGCAACTAAAGCGATGTCGAATTTAGAGTTTGCTTGGGGTTTTAGTGCCCTGCTGCTTCTTTGTGTGGTGCCCATGTGGCTTCATGATAGGAAGCACGCGCGTGATCAAGGCTCATTATGGAGCCCACAGGCCGGTCTTATTAAAGAGCTTCTCGGCAAAGCCGGATCGCTTGCCTTGCAAAAAAAGCCTTCGTGGTTGATGGTCTTGGCCTGGTCGTTATTGGTCGTTGCTCTAATGCGGCCGCAGCACGTGGGCCAGCCGATAGAAATCACCCGTGATGGCCGTAATATTATGCTGGTGCTGGATATCTCAGAGAGTATGGAAGCGCGGGACATGAAAATTAGCGGCGAGTCGGTGTCACGCTTGGATAGCGCTAAAGTGGTGCTGTCGGATTTTATCGATAAGCGTCATGGGGATAGGTTGGGTCTCGTCGTATTTGGTTCTGAATCTTTTCTTCACGCGCCGCTATCCTTTGATCACCCGACCATTAAACAATTTCTCACGGAGGCGGAAATCGGTTTTGCTGGGCCCAAAACCGCCATTGGTGATGCCATTGGATTATCAGTCAAGAAGCTTATAGAACAGACTGAGGGTCAAAAAACCGTCGTATTGTTGACTGATGGGCAAAACAATGCGGGGTCATTAGAGCCATCGCAGGCCGCACAAATTGCCAAGCAGCAGGGCATAAAGATTTACATTGTGGGCTTGGGGTCATCACGGATGATGGTGCACGGCTTTTTTGGCCCAACACCGGTTAATCCTTCGGCGTCCCTGGATGAGGCCGAATCAGAGCTTAAAGAAATCGCAGCGACCACTGGAGGAAACTACTTTAGGGCGCGGGATTTCGATGGTTTGTCGACGATCTACGAAGAGATTGATAAGCTCGAACCAGTTAGGGCGGATAGTCTTGTGCTCATCCCACGCAAGGAATTGTTTTACTGGCCCTTGGCAGGCTTTATCGGCCTCTGGGCAATGCGCGCATGGTGGATGCTAGCCCGGTCAAAGGCCACGTTGGTTCAACGAAGGAAGGTTAGTCTGTGATGGACTGGGAAGTGCTGCATTTTTTGCGTCCCTTGTGGCTTCTATTGTTGCCATTAGTGATAGTGGCGTATTTTTTTAGGATCGACGGGCTTCATTCAGTGTGGGCTCGGGTGGTAGAGCCTCATTTATTGCCTCATGTTCTCTGCTCGAAAAATCCTCGGCCCAAGGCAAGATTTAAGACCTTTTTTTTACCGGCCGTTTTATTTTTGCTGATCCTGTCCTTGGCCGGTCCAACCATGAAAAAAATGCCCACCGATGTGAGCTATAACCGAGCGCCCTTGATCCTGTGCTTAGAAGTTTCCGAAAGCATGCTTTTACGAGACATCGAGCCCAGTCGATTAAAACGGGCGATTTACAAGATTGAAGATCTGTTAAGGCTTTACCGGGGCGCCCAGGTCGCATTAATCGCCTTCGCCGGCGATGCTCATTTAGTTGTTCCCTTAACCGACGATTATAATACGCTCTTATCTTTGGCTAAGAGCTTGAGCCCCGATCTTATGCCCATCAAAGGTGTTAATACCGGATCGGCGTTAGAAATGGCCGCTCAGATTACTATGGCAAATC
>DASPVU010000183.1:0-3435 GCA_035622215.1 Myxococcota bacterium
ACCAGGTATGTTGGCATTCAAGCCACTAAAGAGATCGATACCAAATTTATTGTTATCGGTAACCTGAATATCAAGAATCGCCGCTTCGACATAAACCTGGGGTTTCTTAACGTCGAGCTGATTGATTGTGGCTAGCAGCGATCGATAATCATTGGCGTTCGCCACGGTTACTAGCATATTGGTATTTTCATGAGCGGTGATTTTCACTTCGCCTTCGAACAGCTCATTGGTGCCTTCGTCCCGTCTTCTACCAAATCTATTGGGGCTCTTTCCTTGCTGCACTACCGCGGTTAAGGTCTCAGCAATCTTTTTCGCATCGCCGTGGCTTATCTTCCTAACGTGAATCTTACCCTTTGTGGCTTGGTCCGGTACGGCTATATCAAGCAACGCCACCGCCTCTTTAAGTCTATCGACGGGTTCCTTATCTCCCACCACAATCAATCGATGGGTACGCTCATCGGCAATGATTTTTTCTATTTCTAGCGCGGAACGAGGTTCATTGGGCACCCCCCTGCGTGGTCTCGCCCTCTGCCCGGCCGGTGCAACGTCAAAAATTTCCCTGAGCTGCCTTTCCACCGTTTTAACGTCGGCGTTAAGCAAAGGTTCTAGGACTTGGATTTTGCTACTGGCATCTTTAATATCTACCTGCGCAAAAATCGCGCCAAGTCGTCTGATATTACTGTTACTGTCGATCACTATGATGAATTGATCGCCCACCGAGTCCACCAGCCCATCTTTGGAAATCAATTTCTGCGCGACGTTCCGTAGCACATCCTGCGAAGTATGCTGAACCTTATAAAACAGCGTTCCGATCTCTTCATTATTTTGCGCCTGCTTACCGTTGCTGTACATCGGCGTAGAATAGCTCTTAAGTTCGGGCCGCTTGATTACAGTCCAGGTCTTTCCTTGCTGAACCAATATCAGGCCCTTGGCGCTCAAAGATGCCACAAGAATATCCCAAGCGTCTTTGGGGCTAAGTTCAGACTTGCCAATGATGGTCAACTTCATGTTCTTACCAACGCTGTCGTTCACCACAATGGTCTTACATAAGAGATCGCTGACCTGACGCAAAACACTGATCAATTCTTCTTCTTCGAAATTCCAAGTGAAATGCCCTTTGGCCTGCACGCATTTTTGCGGCACCACATTAAGAATGTCGGCTTCATTCGGGTTAGGCGTTTTGGGCTTAGTATTTCTTGTCTCTCTCATCCCCGGCGCATTTTGCTTTGGTGCGCCAAAGGCAGGTCGATCTCCATGAACACGTCGGTGAACCCCTCCCATGTTGCCCGGAGGAGCAGGAGAAGGCATTTGTTCGCTGTTAAATGGCTGCATTTTGTTGCCATCCGATTTGGGCGGCATATTTGGCGGACCATTTTCTCCATTGTACATCGGAGGCTTCGGCAAATCGGGAGGAGCGTCTAAGGGTGGCGGCACGAGATCTTTTTCCACCACGCCAGACGGCATGGCTAGCCCAGGCTTCCCGTCCACCATGGGGCGCAGTATCGGCGTTTCATCTGTTTCAGCGCCTGAACCTTCAGTCTTAGCCCACAAAATGGGACCATTCTGCACGACCAAACCGACAGCAAAGACAAGATAGGCAATCACGCCTCTTTTATTTTTCCAAACTCGCATGGTGACTTTTCACCTTCGTTTTTTCTTTATCTAACCACTGAGTAATCCAACGTTACGGAGCGATCACCCCTTTTTAAATCGATAGTAAATTGGTCGGCTGTTCTAAGCTTACCAAATAGCTGCAAGGCCTTCTCTGGACTGTCTAAATCGTAGCCGTTTATTCGCGTTAAAAGGTCCATCTTTTCTATACCAATTTTCTCAAACAACGAGCCTTCTTTCAAATAAACAATTTCAAATCCAATAAAATTGCCTTTGCTATCATTTTTTGGAACCGCACGCGCTTCCGTTAACAAACGACCAATGTCCGACAGTGCCTTATCAAACCTCTTGCGTTTGATTTGATATGACGTCGGGCCAACTTTCTCTACCCCATCACTCTCTTCTTCCATTGGAGAGGGAAGGCGCTCAAATCGGGGCATTTTCTCTTCATCTAGCAAAGAGAGATATTCGTATTTTCTATCCCTTTCATTGAAAATTACCACCCTGAACTCTTCAATCCGCTTTAGGGTCGCCATGTTCTCGATGTTATTGCAGGCTCGCTCCGGTACCCATTCTTGTTCCGGCAATACGGTTTCCATCGTGCGTGGATCGTAGCTCTTTCGATAGGGCTCACATTCACCCACGGAGTGCACATGGGTTTGTCCCGTAGAAGTGTTAAGAATTAGTGCTCGCGATTTATACGGATCTCTAAACACCATGGTGCTCACTAGCTTAAGTGGTAATGAGCTCCGTGTCGCATCTTGCCATCGCCCTGGGCTCACTTCATTGGCTTCCATTTCTTCCGTGAGAGAAATTTGCTCCCTTTTGGCCGCAAAAAGGTTCCGTTCGTTGGCTATCGAGTAGTCCTTGGGCAAAATTTCTTCAGGAGCTTCCTCTATTGGCAGTGCTGAGGGCTTCTCCGGAACGGATTTGGACAGCCAGTAGCCGGCCAGAGTAGTGATCGTCTTGGCCGCAATGGCTGCGATGATGCATAGAAACACCAAGTGCACGAGCCAAAAATGTCGGCGAAAGAGCCAATTCACTACGCCACTCCATCAAAACAGTAATCAGCACCCAGTCTAAAGTGGTCAGGATCAACTTGCAAGCAAGCCCTCTATATCCTCCCAACAAACCAGAAGGCTTAGCGCGCCAGTTAATAAAATGCTATCAGCGAAACGGCAAAAAATAAAAAATATGAAAGCCCCTTTGGGATTATCAGGTAGCTATATGACGCATCGTTATCAGAGCTTTCGAACGAAAAAAATCAGCGCGCGCAAGCTTGTTGGCCTGGTGGTCAAGCACGCCACTACAACATTTCAAAGACCTTTTCCTGACCACCAAATCGATGCCTTTAACCAGATTGCCGCTTTTTTAGCGCGCGTCGACCTTCCTTTGATCATCGATTCAGGATGTGGCACAGGCTTAAGCTCGCAAAAGCTCGCGACGCTTTTTCCTGATCACGCGGTCGTTGGCATTGATAAGTCTGAAAATCGGCTACAACGCGCCATAAAACCTTTGGCAAAAAATCTCTTGCTCGTAAGAGGCGAGCTTTCGGACTTGTGGCGTCTTTTGGCCAGCGCTGAACTATCTGTAGCGCGTCATTATTTGCTTTTTCCGAACCCATGGCCTAAAGCATGCCAGATCAAGCGGCGTTTTTATGCACACCCAGTTTTTAAGACCATGGCCTCACTCGCGCCCTATTTTGAGCTTCGCACCAATTGGCTAGTCTATGCAGAAGAATGCGCACTGGCCCTAACAATTTTGGGCCACAATCCCGTCTTATCGATCAAGACCGATAGGACCCATTTGACTCTGTTTGAGAAA
>DASPVU010000184.1:0-11221 GCA_035622215.1 Myxococcota bacterium
TGACGAATCGAGGAGTCATGGCATCACTTTGGCTCTACACGAAGGGCGCTTACAACGATCTCGTCGGTGTAACCGGCGATAATGCCAGCTTCGGGGCTTTTGATGGCGATGTTGACCCAGCCGGGATGGGACATGTTGGACGCGATGGTGATTTCTTCGTGGTCATGTGCGCCGCCTTTTTCATCGAGATCTACGGCCGCGGGCATGAGTGTAATCCGTGGGTTGTCGCTGGTGAGTAAATAGCGTCCGTTTAAACCGCCAACATTTCTTATAGTGAATTTGCCTTTGACACCGGTGCCTGCGGGAATGAGTGCGATAGCAAACTCGTCGGCGTCGACCAGAGCCACTTTGGGCAGGCCATCACGCGCAGCATTCTTGGCCGCCAATACAGCCGCTCCAGCATCAACGCGTCCTGGAGTGCATACTTGCACGCCTCCTTTGCAGCAATCGCGAATGCAATCGGCGCGACCCACACAATAAGCATCGCAATCCATCGGTACCGACGTTGTTTGCAGAAAATAAATGGCCGTTTTCCAACTAAGCTCTCGATAAACCGATTTCATCAGCGAAACGACGCCGGCAACGACGGGAGATGCGAAAGAAGTCCCGCCAGCTAATATGGCACCTCTTTCGCTGACGATGGGAACACGATCTCCCGGAGCCAACACGTCTATTGTATGTCCCCAATTGCTATAATCGGCCGCTTTGCCTTCTTTATTAGTGGCCCCCACCGCAATCACACCGCTCAAGGATCGGGGAAACTCCATGTCTGCGTTTTTACTGGTGTTGCCGCTGGAGGCTACTAAAAGAGTTCCTTTGTCCCGCGCTTTCTGGCTCAAGATCAAAAAGGAAACTTGAATTTCCTGTTGCGCGGCGACGGTTTCACCGGCATTAGAAAATGACATGTTGATGACGTCCGGAGGCTTGGCAAGAACTTTCGTACACTTCCATTTAGCGCAGTCAAGCGCACCCAAAACCCACGCAAGAGCAACATAGGTATTTTGATCGGTGCTAAGCCAAATAACTGGCGATGCATTGTCAACACCAACCAATCCCAGTGAGTTACCTGGACACGTGCTCAGCAACGAGACAACCGCCGCCCCGTGAAAATCCTCTGCCGGCTGTTTTTCCCCGACTGAAATATCAAGATATTTAGATGCGCAGCCAGAAAAGGCTGGTGATGACGGCAAAAACCCATCGTCAACAACCACGATCGTGTTGGTTAACGTGCCGTTGGTAAGATCCCAAGCGGGGATGATGTTAATACCGTTGGCGCCAAATAGATGCCAAAGAACGTCCTTAGGCAAGGTATAACCTAGGTTCTGCTGATTGACCCGCGCTCTCTCGGGAATGTGTACTATTTCGCTTACGGCCGTAGGCTTGCTTACGACGGGAGGCTTGCGCTGCTGTACACGCTCCTCACCGGCAGTCTCAGGTCCACAACTGGAAAAGCCGACCTGCAGGGCAGCTAACGCCAACCATGCTCTTGCTAAGAGCAATAATCTCGTGTTTTCTTTCATGCGTTCAGTATATAAAAAATACTACTGATATGAAAATTTCAACAGCGTCATCATCGCTGCGAACCCTCCGTAAGCGGCTATCCAGCATATCCAACAATACTGATGAATTAATCTATCTCAGCGTGAGACTTTCAAGACGGCGACTGCCGGAACGAGGTTGCTTCCTAAGTTGGTCTGCAAGGCACCAGAAGGTAACGTATTAATGAACCTTCCTGTTTTTTCTCCCTTTACTCTTACTCTCACTACGCAAGATGCGCCGGCACTTATAAAGGCTCCGGTTAATTTTACTGTCGTATTGTGATTAACCACGCTCACGACTCCGCCGCATGTGTTCGTGGCGGAGCTCGCTATGGCTTTTATCCCAGAAGGTAGTAGATCAACGAGTGGTGAAGTTAAAATGGCATTTACATCATTGGGATTGGTCAAACTAATTGTCAATGTGGACGTCTGACAGTCACAGATAACGTTTGGACTGAAGCGTTTAACGAGTGTTGGTGGCGAATTCTTACATTTACCCGAGCTGCCCGCATTAAAGATTGCTTGGATTTCGCTTTGCAGAAGCGCACGCGAGAATATCTCCACTTCATCAATGCCACCGTCAAAACTCAAGTTTTGTGTTGTGCAGTCGGGATAGTTGCCGAAATACAGCGTATTGTCTGGAAAACCGTAGTTTATTGTCAAGGAAGCGGGATTTGATCCCACCAAATTACCATCAACATAAAGGCTGACGGATGCACCATCATAGGTTCCGGCAACGAAATGCCATTGGTTATCCCAGACGCCGGTGCCGGCGTCCGGTGATTCCACCACCGTAGTGCCATCAGAAATATAGAAAAACAAACCTCCAGACTCGCCGGTATAGAGCGCATATGACGCATTTCCGGCACAGTCGATGCTAGAGGCACCTTTGTCGATTATATATTTAAAATCACCTGGGGATCCATTTGCTTTGACCCAAGCATCGACAGTGATATTCTGCGGTTGTAAAGCGGCACTCGACGGCACCGTAACATAATCTATCCCGGTACCTGAAATATTAAACGCTTCTTCGACTTCGCCTGGGATAAAAATTCCGTTAAAACTCCCGTTGTTCGTTCCGGCAATATCATTTGCATTATCATCGCCTGGCCACCAGCCTACAAGTGAACTTGGCGGAGCGACACAAGAAGTAGTGGACGCTGTTGATGGCGTAGACAGGATGAGAAACAAACACAAGGTTACAATAGAACTTATAAAATTACGTAATCGTAAAATTCCTTTTTCCATTGTATTTCTCCGTGTTCTCACAGCGTTTCCCACTGATTTTGATAGCTTATCGCTTGTCCATTTTCCTTATATTTAACGCCCGCTTCCTTTGAATAGGTCCACTATTCGCAGTCAGCGGACATTAAATATAAGAAAACTGTTCTACGCGCTAATCTATCAAAATCAGTGGGAAACGCTGCAATCAAAAACATTACAACTATAAACTAAATTTTTGACTTCTGCTCGTTGCGTTTTACAGTATTACCAAAAAAACAAGGACAGGATTTATGAGAAAAAGAAGCATGACCTTTATTAGGCATCTGACCTCCGCGTTCGCATTATGTGCGCTCTTTGCTCTTCCGGCATCAGAAGTGTGGGCAAGTTCTTGCCTCTTGCCACCGAGCGGGCTTGCAGGATGGTGGCCAGGTAATAATAACGCGAATGACGTGATCGGGTCGAACAACGGGGCCTTTAACGGAAACTATATCCAAGGAGAGGTCCAAGAAGCATTTAACATTTCAGGTTCAGGGTCGGATTTTGTTACGGTGCTGCAAAATAGTAGTTTAGAACCACAAAGTATTACCGTTGACGCTTGGGTTAACGCAAACCAAAGTCCTGGCAACTTTGCCTATATTGTTGATAAAGGTGCTTCCACGATAGATTGTGCAGGCAATGCATCCTATGCACTGTATACCGGCGCAAACGGAGGCTTACAATTCTATGTCTCTGATGGCACAAGCGTCGCGCTTTCCCCTGATGCGGGAACGGGAATTTGGGATGGCCAGTGGCATTTTGTTGCAGGAACCTACGACGGCGCATCGGTTAGCCTTTACGTCGACGGCAACTTGGTAGGATCAACGCCAGCGTCTTTGAGCATAAACTACAGTTTTGCCGACAATAATCTCTATTTCGGCAACTATCCCGACTGCACAGCACAAAACTTGAGCTTCAAGGGCGGTATTGACGAAGTTGAAGTCTTTTCTCGCGCACTTCTCCAAAGCGAAATTCAGGCGATCTACAATGCAGGAAGTGCTGGGAAATGTCAGTCGCCAACGCTCGTAACATATTTTAGCCCGAGCACTGTTAGCTTATATGATGAAGCCACCGTAGTTGTTAAGTTGATTAATAACAACAATACGGATGCCAACATCCTCGAACCGCTAACCGACGTCCTGCCTGACGGCTTAGTGGTATCGGGTGGCTTTACCAGCAACACCTGTGGCGGCGCTACCACCATCGTAGATTCTTCAACCGTGACGATAGATGGCACTTCGATACCTGCCAATGGCTTTTGCACCGCATGGTTTAACGTGACGAGCAATACATGTGGCTACTATACCAATGGCTTCCCCATAGGCGCATTAGAGACTGATGCCGGGTCCAATCAAGATCAAACCATGGCGACCCTGCATGTCTTTACGCCATGCTGTTGTGGCAATTAGGCGCACGCAAGGTAAATAACGCTAGCGCGATAGGGTTAGTTTGTTGAGCAAGGTGGTTTGGCAGGAGAGGCCCTCGGCGCCTAGGGCCTCGATTTTTACGTAGTTGCCATCGTCGTGGAGGCGCCAGGAAGTGAGGTTATCTTCTAGACAGACGTTGAAGGCTTCCTTAATTACGCGCTTTTTTAGCTTGTCGTTTTCAATGGCGAAGGCTATTTCAACCCGCTGGCTGAGGTTTCTCAACATGAGATCGGCGCTTGACAAATAAACCCGCTCATCGCCGTCGTTAAAGAAATAATACGCCCGGGTATGTTCAAGAAATCGTCCGATAATCGAAATGACCCGAATATTCTCTGACAGGCCAACTACACCAGGCCGCAAGCAGCAGGGCCCGCGAATTATCAGATCCACTGGCACCCCGGCGGATGATGCGCGATATAGCGCGTTGATCATATCGGTATCGGTAAGCGCGTTGGCTTTGGCCATAATGTGAGCCTTTTTACCGGCTTTGATATTAGTTATTTCTTGCTCAATGTGGTCCATGAAGCGTTTGCGCATAGTGAAAGGCGCGTGCAAGAGCTTTTTCATCTTGTTCGGCTTGGTCAGCCCGGTGATCTGCAAAAAGATCTGATGCACATCTTCGCAGATATCTTTGTCCGCCGTGAAAAAACCAAAGTCGGTATAGAGCCGCGCAGTTTTTTCGTGATAGTTGCCCGTGCCCAAATGAACATAACGCTTGATGGAATCGTTCTCTCGCCTCACCACCATCAGCATTTTTGCGTGAGTTTTATAGCCCACCACACCGTAAGAAACGTGGGCGCCCGCTTCCTGCAAACGGGTCGCCAAATTGATGTTGGCTTCTTCATCAAACTTGGCGCGAAGCTCCACCACTACCGTAACTTCTTTGCCGCGACGCGCCGCTTCCACCAAATACTCCACCAGCACGGAATCATAACCAGTGCGATAGAGCGTCTGCTTGATCACCAAAACCTTGGGGTCGGCCGCCGCTTGCCGTAAAAAGTCTTGTATCGGTACAAAGGATTCGTAGGGATGGTGTAAAAGGCAATCTTGCTCAGCGATGGCCTCAAAAATCTTGGGGCTGCGAGCCAAACTCTTGGGCACCACGGGAATGATGGGGTCAAATTTATACTGGGCCAGATCGACCAGATCGTAGATAGCCATGAGCCGGCTTAGATTGACCGGGCCATCCGCTAAATAGATGTCATCTTCCGTGAGCTTGAATTGCTTGAGCAGCAAGTGTTTAAGCTGCTCGCTACAGTCGTTTTCTACCTCTAAACGCACTGCTTCGCCATAGCGACGTGAGGGCAGCTCCCATTCAAGACTCTTCATCAAATCGTCGATTTCCTCTTCATCGACAAAGAGGTTACTGTTTCGCGTGACCCTGAATTGATAGACGCCTTTTACCGCGATGTTGGAAAATAGCTCTACCATGAAGGTGCGCACGACGTCAGCCAACAAGACAAAGTCATGGTCCAAGGGCCGCTGTGCGATGGGGAGCCTGATTACTCGCGGAAGAATTCTGGGTGCGGGAACTATGGCAACCTTGACATCACGGCCAAAAGCACCTTTGCCATCAAGTTCGACAATGAAATTGAGGCTCTTGTTGGAGACACGGGGGAAGGGATGGGCGGGGTCAAGTCCCAGCGGGCTTAAAACCGGAAGGACCTGTGATTCAAAATAGGCCAAAAGCCAAGCTGCCTGCTCCTTGGACCACAGTTCCGGGGGCAATATATTAATACCGATGGAGGCTAGTTCAGGTAGGATTTTGTCGTTTAAGGTCGCATATTGGTTTTTGACGATCTCTTTGGTAATGATGGAGATTTGCCGAAGAATTTCGCTTGGGCTCTTTTGATCCGGCTCAATACTTAGCATGCCAGCGGCTCGTTGAGTCCTGAGCAAGGACGCCCGCGTTTCGAAGAATTCGTCAAGATTGGTTGAGGAAATCCCTAAATATTTGAGCCTTTCTAGCAAGGGCCACTTCGCGTCATTGGCTTGCGCCAACACGCGCTGGTTAAAGGTCAAAAAGCCGAGCTCGCGATTAAAAAAACTTTCACCGGGATTTGGCTGAGACATAGGAGTTTGAGCATCGAGCCCACTTTCGCCAGTCTTTTCAGGCTTTTGGCTCGCATCTTTTGCGATGAGCTTCATGGATCCATCGTAATATCCTTGGCGATCCTTTTTATCTGGCACCCATAACTTTCTTTTTTTCGGCGCCGGATCAGTTAGTTCTGTACGCATTTTTTTCCCAACCACCGCTTTGACATTTATCTGCTATGGGTGGCCAACAACCAAGAAATTTGTCATAAAGCCTATGGGGTTTCATGGCCCACCGCCTAAGGAGTTTGTCATTTTTCATCATTACGTAAAGAACGCTTGCCTGCTCACGGATTTCTACCAGTTCACCATGGCTCAGGCTTATTTTCATCAAGGTCGGCATGACAACAAGGCGGTCTTTCATCTCTTCTTTCGCAGGAATCCATTTAACGGCAACTGGGCCTTGGTTTCGGGCATTAATGACGCTCTAGATTTTGTTTCTCATTTTAAATTTGATGGCGACTCCATCAACCATCTAGCCACCATGAAAAACTCCCGCGGAAAACCTTTTTTTTCTGAAGAGTTTCTTAGTTTCTTGAGCCAGGCCAAACCAAGACTAGATATCGCATCGGTAAAAGATGGCGAAATCGTCTTTCCCTTTGAGCCCATTTTACGCATTGAGGGGCCGATTTTTCTCTGTCAGCTACTTGAAACGCCTTTGCTCAACATCGTCAATTTTCAGACCTTGATTGCCACCAAGGCGGCGCGCATGGTGGATGCGGCGCAAAACAAGCCGGTAGTCGATTTTGGCTTTCGCCGCGCCCAAGGCTTTGATGGCGCCATATCTGCGTCAAAGGCGGCCTTTATTGGCGGTATTCGCGCAACTTCCAATATGTGGGCGTCGAAGAATTTCAGCATCCCGGCCAGCGGCACCCAGGGTCATAGCTTCGTCATGAGTTATCGTAAGCAACGTGATGCCTTTCTTGATTTCGCGTCGGTATTTCCCGATGATTGCGTGGTGGTGGTGGATACCTTCAGCGCCATGGCCGGCATTGATGATGCAGTAGCGGTATTTTCTGAGCTCAAGAAAAAGGGGCATCAACCCATGGGGCTAAGGCTCGATTCCGGCGACCTTATTCAGCTGAGCCGCGCGGCCAGGACTGCCCTTGACCGCGCAGGGCTCTATGATTGCAAGATTATTGCGAGCGGCGATCTCGATGAGTATGAAATCGCGCGCTTGGAAGAAGCCAAGGCTCCGATTGACGTTTACGGCGTAGGCACGAGGTTGGTGACGGCCCACGACGATCCTGCTCTGGGCGGCGTTTATAAGCTTGCGGCCCTGGAAGAAAAAGGCATTTGGCGCGATACATTTAAGGCATCGACGGCCATAGGTAAAGAGAGCTGGCCGGGACCGCAGACTATCGTACGCACTTTTCACGAAGGAAAAATGGTGAGTGATCACATCGTTCATCCAAAAGACCGAGCGCTGGCCCAATTAACCGAGGACCAAAAGGAGCTTCTTGGATTGTTGATGCGACAGGGAAGTTTTGCGACACCGAAGCAAGACTTACTTAGCGCTCGCGCCGATGCTGTGAAATCCCTTGCTGCATTACCAGCCGCGTTGAGGAGCCGAAGCAAAGCCCCGCCCTACCCCGTAGTTTTTGACGATGCCATACTCCGGAAAAAAGCTCAGCAAATGAGGCAGATTGCCCATGAGGATCTCACGTGAAAGCTCTCCTTTTGATCGATTTACAAAATGATTTTATGCCTGGCGGCGCGCTACCAGTTCCCGATGGCTTTGCATCCATCAAGGCGGCAAATACGGCTCAGCAATTTTTTAAGATCGTGATTGCCACCAAGGATTGGCATCCCAGAGAACACCTAAGCTTTGCCGAAAATCACTCGGATAGAAGCCCAGGGGAAATCATCGATCTCTTTGGTTTAAGGCAAACCCTGTGGCCGGTGCATTGCGTGCAAAATACTTCCGGAGCTTCCTTAGTAAGAGATCTTGATCAGACACAAATCCAACACGTCGTTACCAAGGGCGAAAACATCAAGCTCGACAGTTACAGCGCTTTTTTTGACAATGCTCATCGTCATACCACGGGCCTGAGCCACTACCTCAACCAACGATCTATCGACGAAGTCTATCTCTTGGGCGTGGCCACGGAATATTGCATTAAATTTAGCGCCATCGATGCTGTGAAACTGGGCATCAAAACCAATGTGATTATCGACGGCTGCCGCGGTATCGGCTTGTTTAAGGATGATATTCCCCAGGCCATCACCGAGATGCTCGATTACGGCGTGCGACTCATCAATCTGGCCGACCTACCCAATGAGTTCTAGTATTTCTTTTTTTGCCCCTCTCCCGCAAGCGGGAGAGGGATCGAGGGAGAGGGCGAAATGGAAATTCCGCATAACTTAGTCCTGCCACCGCTTGCCTTTGGAGCTCGCGTCGGAATTTTGGGTGGATCGTTTGACCCGCCGCACCTTTGTCACCAGCTGTTGGCCTTGAGCTTTCTTGCGGTGGAAGAGCTCGATGAGCTGTGGGTTATTCCCTGCGCCAACCATGCCTATAAAGCAGCGGCCACCGATTTTCATCACCGATTGGCGATGTGTACCATCGCTTTTGCCCGGCTTAATCAAGTGCGAGTTCTCGATCTAGAAGATAAGCTCCCCGCGCCCAACTACACCATCGAGACCCTTCGCGCCATTTTGAACCTCAGGCCTGATCTGAAGCTCTTGCTATGCCTTGGCAGCGACCTGATCGACGGGTTTCCCACGTGGCATGAGGCCGATGAGATAGTGAAGCTCGCCGACATAGGTATATTCGAACGCGCAAACTACCCCATAAAAACCCTGCCAAAAATTCTACAAGGCGCTCACGCCTACCAGGGATACGCCTTGCCCGATGCCGCAAGCACAAATCTTAGAGATGTGTTGAGTAGCCAGGATCGGCCAACTTCAAAGCAATTTCTAGACCGCGAAGTGCGCAACTACATCACAAAAAACCATTTATATAATTAGACTGCGATGCCGCGTATGTCGCCAGCGCCTTGGCGTTCAACTACGGGGTAAGGGCCAGAAAGATCGATGATGGTGGAGTCCTTGGGCTCGATCTCGCCCACGTCCAATATAAGATCCAGACCATGGCCAAATTCCTGATTCACGTCGCTACCATTACGACAAACGCGATTATTGAGCACGGTGGAAGTAGAGACGATGGGTTTTCGGAAAATGCGTGTCATCATCAAGGCCACGGGATGATCCGGTACTCTGATACCCACAGTTTGCCGCTCCGAACGAAAAATCCGCGGTACTTCGGGCGTAGCCCGCAGAATGAAGGTATAGGGCCCGGGCAAATGACGCTTCATAATGTGGTAGGCGTTGTTTTCTAAAATGGCATAACGGGCGATATCGGCCAGATCGGGGCATACGATGGACAGAAGGTGATGCTTATCCAGATTCTTGAGCTTTAAAATGCGGTTAATCGCATCGTTCTCATAAATCGCGCAGCCCATGCCGTAATTGGTATCAGTTGGGTAGGCGACCACACCACCGCGTTCAAGCACCGCGACAGCATGGGAGATGATTCTTGGCTCCGGAAAGTCGCGATCGATTTTAAGCTGCATGCACGTTGAAAAACTCATCGATTCTCCGAAGACCTAAAGTCACACCCTAGGCTCTGTTGATGCCTAAACCTTGTTTATGCAGTATCTTTTTCATGTGGCTAGTGGGTAGAGCCAGGGAATTATCGGGGGCGTTCAGCGGATGAAAAAGCCGAATTATTCAATCGTTATGACCTTAGTCCTGATTTGCTTGCTGGGCGTGGGCCTAGGCCTGTTCTTTCTGCGCGAAGCGAAAATGCCGTGGCCCATCGGGCACGAAATCACCATTCAAGCTCGAAAGTCCACGCAACGCATTATAACCGACCAATTTCTGATTCTGGTTAGTAAGAATCATGTCGGAAAACTTGATGAAATTTTGGCACCTTTGGCGCTCGAACTAAAAATGCCCATCCTCAATTGGTTGCTGGTAGAAAAACGAGACCAGCGTTCTGCCAGGATGGTTGCCCTAAGCTCTGAGGAAGCGAGCGAATCAGCATTAGTGTTGAACTCATTGCAAAAACATCCCCATGTCCTGGATGCGCAGCATAACTTTATATTGGACCCGGCAGACATCCCAAACAATCGATTTTTTTCCCAGGAATGGCAATTACAAAGACCCGACGCAAGACATGTGGCGGCGATGAATTTGCCCACAGCTTGGGCCATCACGCAAGGTGCCGACAACCTGACTATCGGAGTGGTGGATCAGTTCAAAGCCGATGGGCGTTTCACCTTTCGCGAGCGCTTTTCTCAGTGCCAAGATCGGATAGAATTTTTTGCGCCGTCTTTGGGACAAGAGTTTAGAACGGAGCAAAACTCCGTGCCCCACGGCGAACCGCTCTTACTCGCCCTAGGCGCTTGTAATAATCGCAAGGCCTACAGTGCCGGCATCGATTCTAAAGCTGCAATCCTCGCCGCCAATCGGCCTTCTTTGGGGCATGCGCAAACCTTCGTTTCAGCGCTTTTAGCCAGTCACATTAACCCCTGCGACAAGGGTCTTGTGCCCTGCCCCAAGGAGCTCCACCTAACCTTCCCACAAAAAAAGCCAGATATCTTGCTTCTGCCCTTTGGTAGCGATGCGCCCGAGCTTCTGCAGTTCACTACCGACATGACCTTTGCCCTTCGGCAAAATCAAATCATTGTGGTAACCGCGGCGGGCAACAATCAGAGCAACGCGCAAAACTATTTTCCCGGCGGCGGTCCTGACGCGATAAATGTCGGCGCTCTTGGCAAAAACTATGAAAGGGCGCCATTTAGCAATTGGGGGCCAAGGGTGGATCTGCTGGCTCCTGGCGCCGAAATTGCCTTCATTTATCCAAACGGCGACAAAAAAGTCTTTGGCACGTCGTTG
>DASPVU010000185.1:0-9206 GCA_035622215.1 Myxococcota bacterium
CGCCTTTTTATCCAATTCCGTGGGCGGCGTCCCAGCGCCGCTAGACTGCTTCTTGGTCTTGCGCGGCATCAAAACTTTGCCTTTACGCATGGCTAAGCATTCAGAAAACGCACTCTTTATTGCCCAAAGATTGGCTGAACACCAAGACGTGTCGGAGGTCTATTTTCCTGGACTGAAGAATCATCCTCAGTTTGCCCTTGGGCAAAAGCAGATGAGATCGCCCTCTGGCATGATGAGCTTCATCGTTAAAGGCGGCATAGAAAAAGCTAAGAAAATTTGTGAGCAAACCCGCCTATTTACCTGCGCTGAAAGTTTGGGCGGAGTAGAAAGCCTGATTGAGCATCCAGCGTTAATGACTCACGCGAGCATTCCCCAAGAAGAACGCCGAAAAATTGGTATAGACGATGCCCTATTGCGGCTTTCGGTTGGTATTGAAGATAGTCAAGACCTTTGGCGAGATTTAGAACAGGCCATTGAATCCGTTAAGTGAGCACGCAATTTCCTTAAAAAAGAAGCCTCTTGACCGCGAGGAATCAATCTATATAGTGGTAAGCGACTACAACGCATTCATCCATCATATATTGGCTTGGTAAGGTATTAATGCGGTGAAATCAGAATTGGAGAATTCAAAATGTCAGTTAAAAAGCAATTAAGACGTTCGCTTATCTCGTTTAAAGATATTCAAATCGCCTATCTTTTGGACGATATCGCGGGCGTGGAACGTTTGATAAACGGGCGCAAGAATCCTGGCCCACTATTGCGCAGGGCTTTGAAAGAGCTGGTAAAAGCCGGCAAAAAAACCGAAAGCCTAGAAAAATATATCTTGGCGAATCATGGCACCGGAACTCGCGGCCGCTCTATACCAATTTCTGGCCAAGAGCGGGTCTATCGCGCGCAAAAATTGGCGGCAGGCACAGCCTTTTTGCGTTTGCCACTTGCTCCCTTAGGAACCTCAAAGGGTGGAAAAGTGCGGGTATTGTTCGAAAATGACCGCATAGTGGTAAGAAACGACAGCAAATAGTCCTTCGTCTTTTGCTGAGTTTACGAGAACGTGCGCCTTAATAAGGCGTCGTTTTTTTTGCCCAAGGTGATTTCATTGTCGATCAATACCAAGCGGAATTTTATATCGGCGGTCATCCTTATGAGTGAAGTCAGCAATTTCCTAAATTGTCGCTCATAAAGGGTGTTGCCGTTTTCCGCCTCGCTTCTTCTGTCCACATGATAGGGCAACATGCTAATGTCTGCTACTATCACAACAATATGGTCAGCCTCGATCGCGCGCATCTGTTCTATCATCATGCCCACTTCAGCAAGGTAGTTTGGCCTAGCTAAAAGACACCAAGTTATCCCCTTGGTTTTGCCTAGGGACAGAGGAAGGCGTAATTGAGGAGTGATAAGAATGACGCCAAGCTCTAGCGACGCGTCCCGTGTTTTAAGACAGTCGAGCAAATCGCACTCTTGGTCCCCGTCTCGGTTAATCATCACGATGTTTTTATATAGCGCTTCGCCATTAAAGCTTATGCTCTCCCAGCGCTTTTCTACCTTGTGTTCTGCGCCCAAAAAATACGCTTCAACGACCCTGGCGAAGGAACTAAGTTTTTGCCCAATTCCCTTCATAAAAAACCACTATACGCAGTCAAATTCATGATGTATGGAGTCTCCATTTACGTGTCGCCCCGCGGCTTGACCGCGGGGTCCAGCGTGCAGATAATTCGATGGATACCGCGGTCAAGCCGCGGTACGACACAAGATTTACCATAGTTGGACAATTACAATCTATTCATGGAGCAATGGAAAAATTGACTATGCAACCATTAAAGGACCCAAAAACACAATGCCCTGAAGTCATTCGTAGAGACTTACAAAACATGATAACCGATGCTCTGCTTGAGCGTTTTGCCAAGCGGCTCGCCGCTGGTGAGGACATTACAGTAAAGGGTTTTACCGGCTTTGAATCTGCGTTTTTAGAAATTGACATCGGCTCTCATACTAAAATGCATCATTTTGAATTTTTCACCAAAAATCTCCGCGGTGACGAGCTGGATGGCGCGCTTGGCTTATTAGTGGATTATGCTGACGGCGTTTTAGAGGAATTCTTCCGTTTCAAACGCAACCGCTATTTTCCCATTGACTTTGTGCAGCGGGAATATGATGGGCATCCTGTATTTACCCGACATGAACTACGAAACGTTAAGGCTGAAAAGCTCGGTGATGCCTTGCTCAAGAAAAGCTAATTTTTCCATGACGTGCGTTGCAATTTTCCTATTATGGGTAAGAAACAACCACGATAATAAGATCATTTTTATCTTTAGGGAGATAATTCTTTATGAGTGAGTTAGAAGTAATCGCTACCTTTGATACTCCGCAAACCGCGCGTTCGGGTGTGAAATTACTTAATAGCTGGTTTTCGTGGATCATGGAAGGCGCAAGCGACGAGACGGAAGAAGTAGACGCTCTATTTGAAGATTTCGGATTGTCGTTTGATGATTTTTCCCTTGATCGAGATACTGATATAGATTGGGGCGAAATTCCAGAGGCTCATTTGGAAGGCAATAAAATTGTAGTCGGCCTTGATTCAAAAACCGGAGTCGATACAATTCGCGAGCTTTTTGAGGCTATGGGGGCGTATGATGTAACCGTGTACGGGGAGGACGACTGAGCAATGCCAAAAGAAAACGCCCAGAGGACCAATCTAAGGTCACATCATCACTGGGCGCTCGGTATTTTTCTTCTTGGTATTGGCGGCTGCCAATCGTGTAAAAAGCCAGATACCAACCTGGACCCAGCTCAAGGTGAGTGTAGGCTGGTGGATGACCAAAGCCTAGCCATATTTAAGCCTCAGATTCCTGGCTGCTCTCCGACCAAGTCTAATAATGCTCCAAATCTCTATGCGCATTTTTTCGAACAAACTCTACATCAAGAGATCTGTTTTGCCGATGTCATTTATGACAAGAGTGGCGCGCTTACGTGCGCTCCGGGGCCATTTTTAATCGAAAATGGCAGCGTGATCGATTTGGCAGAAAACGCCTGGAAATTATCTTCTACGCCCGACTATTTTGTTTGGCATCTAGAAAATCGTCATTCCCTAGACGAGAGTTTTTACATAACAAACCAACAGGGCTTTCCACTTAAGTCCCAATCCCTGAGGCTACAGAACGAAAAAGATTCAACCATTGTCTTACTGCCTAAAGCCCCATTACTTCCCGGCGCAAAATATTATATATATTTAGTCAAAAAAGCCGCACAAAAGAACTATAAATGGGTGCAACCAATTGTGACGGCGGCGCAGTCTATAAAAGCAAAAGAGCAATAAATGGGTTATTTGGGCCGACGTACAACTTGGGCTGGCTTGAAGGCTTGTTCCTCCTCCTCCTCAGGTTCTTCTTCTCCCGCTTCATCGTTGCTTATGCGGCCCGCCACCAGTTCTTGAACAAAGAGCAAATCGGCCGGTGGGAATTTGCGATCGGGTAACGATTCTATGTCTGCCCACTCCATCGCTTTCACATCGAGAGCTCGCGGGGTTCCTTCAGTTAGCTTGCATCTAAAGATCAGAAGGTGAACCTCACGTGAGCCATAGCCATGCCTTGTCTCAAAGCAACAGGAGCCGATTTCAGCTTCTACGCCCAGCTCCTCTCTAAGCTCACGTTCTAAAGCCTCCATGTCACTTTCACCTTCTTCAACCTTGCCACCAGGAAATTCCCATGTGAGACCCAAATGGCGACCGGGCCAGCGCTGCGTCAAAAGAACTTTATTGCCTTTTCGGATCAGGGCTGCGACAACGCGAAATTGTTTCTTTTCGCCTTCGAGTGTGGTTATTTTCACGATTAATCACCAGCTTCCTATGCTAATCACAATGGCCTAAACGCCGTGGGTTTCTCTTTATTTTCATCACCATGGTGACCAAATTGAAATTTCATGAGCAAGCCTCTCCTACTCATCGCCACAATGCTATCCGACCCGGCCCAGTCTATTTTAGGTCCGAAACCAACCGAATTGCCCAGAATTTTTATCACTTGCCCATTGGACTTATCAAAAACTCCTAATGATCCATAACTCGTTGCCATAATGAGCTCTCCTTGCTTTTCCCGGAGCAGCAATCGGGAAGGAGTGCCATAAAACAACCGCTTACTGCTATCCATACTATGAGTAAATGGATATCCGAGCGGCGCGAGCTTGGCCGATATTTCCGCTATATTATTCTTCCACTTGATAATGCCGGCATCAGATAGCGACATGAGCACATTAGGCGTAGCCGCGTAAAGACTATGCCCATCTGAGGCCAGCTGAGTGATTTCCGAAATATTGCGCTGCTCACGAATTTGGAAGGTAGTCAAGTCGATCGCACAAAGGCCGAGGTCGTAAGATGCAACCCACAACTGATTTCTGAGAATGACCATGGGGGCGACAATATCTGGGAACCCATTGGGCCGGCTTATTCCCAAGGAAACGCGCTTTTTAACCTCACCGGATGCAGCATCAATTACGGAAATATACCCATCCGCATGCGGCACAACCAGTGTAAGCGGCGCATCGGCCAGCATTTTTTTCTCGGCCACTATAATGTTTGAATTTGATGATAGCCTCAGTCTTTCAGCGGCCAAGGGCTGCGGAAGCCTCCAATTCAATTCGCCGGTCTCACTGTTTACGCTGTAAATCGTTCCCACGGCCGACGTAAAAACCAAAGCTTTATCGACCATAATCATGTTGTTGTTGATTTTACTATCAGCGGTGAAGGAAAAGACTCGCGCAAACGTGAAAGCGTCTAGTGCAAGCACCGAGGCTTTATCCGTGCCAAGAAAAAAGACGCTGCCATCCTTGTTGAAGAGAGCCCTGGTTATCACTCGGCCCTCGGTGGACACTTGGGCTATCGGCTCACCGCTATCTGCATCCAAAACATGGAGATAGTCGTCGCCCGCCCCGACAAAAAACAGCCGTCGAGAAAAATCATAGGTCGGTGCGGCATCCACATTTGGCTGCCATTGTATGCAATCCTTGGTGGGCGGACCAAGAAGAGATGCAAGGCAGGGGCCAGTGTTTTGCGGCTGCGCAATAAGCTTCAATCTTACGTCGGCAAAACGCCGTACCGGGATGCTCGAACATGATGAACCGATGCCAAGCACAAGCGCCACAATGAGCAGTGCCCAACATGTCCTATTGCGCAAGATCGCTTCGTTCTTCCAGATTCCTTGACTCACACATTAAACCTTGCTGGCATTTTTACTATTTGATGGATTCTTTTAGCCTCTCTGCATCCTTCTCATAAACCGACGAAGGATATTCCTCTAACAATCGAGCCAGATTTTTCTTCGCCTGCTCGCTATCTTTTAGCAGACTTGCCAAACGCGCTGCCTCAAAAAGGGCTAGATCTTTACTTGGGTTGGTCCTAAGCTCCACTAACGATTCAAACGTTGAAAATGCACTCTTCACATCGCCATTCTCTTCTTGAGCATAGCCCAAGCCGGTCAGCGCAAGTGGATAGAGCACATCAGATCTATTCAAGTGCTTAAGCGCGGTTTGATAGAGCGCCACTGCATTGGCCTGGTCGTCGTTCTCTAAGGCTATATGTCCGCCGTAGATATTGGCCAGCACCCCAATGCCCGAGCTTCCTTGAGATTTCGCTATCTCCATCAGCTCGTTTTCCGCCTTTTGCAATTTGGCTTTAGCCTCTTCCCCTTTTTCTTCCATGCTTTCTATTGGCTTAAGCGCTTCGAGATATGCGCCGCTCGCAATCTCTGCCGATCTTTTTTGGTAGTACAAGAACCCACTCAAGCCTGCGCCTGCCAAAATAAGAACCGCAATCAAGGTGCTCACAAAAACCTTATGATCTTGGACCCAGGAGACAAGCTCAAAACCACGAGCCTGGTATTGGTCTTGAATACCTTGCGCCTGTGCCTCCTCTGCTTTGAGCCTCGCTTCTTTTTCTTCTGCAGTCTCTTTGTGCTTTTTTCGAATTACAACCATGGACATCCCACCGCGAGCGTGCGCCCTCACAAAAACGGCCATATCGGCCGATGCCAAATTACCATGAAAACCAAAAACAGCTTTTTGGTCGCTCATTCCAGTTTAGCGTCTCTTATCTGGTGCGCGAAAAAAATCAAGCTTTACAGCGCATATCATAAAGAGCTGCAAATTTTTTCGTGCGGAAATATTTGTGGCGGGCCTTGAAAAAAGCGATGCAATGATTCATGAGAGCCATCAAAAGAAAGCTTACGCGGCGATGGTGGAATTGGTAGACACGCTACTTTGAGGTGGTAGTGGCCCTTAAAGCCTTGGGAGTTCGAGTCTCCCTCGCCGCACCACCAATTAGCCTCGCGCCTTTAATGCCTCAGCCTGGAAATAGGTTCTTACCTTAGTTATCAAATCATCGAGATCGCCGGCCAGCAATTTGGGAAGATTATGGACGGTTATGCCTACCCGATGATCGGTGCAACGATCCTGTGGAAAATTATAGGTGCGGATTTTTTCTGAGCGATCGCCCGATTTGACCATCTCTTTTCTTTCCGCCGCGCGTTCTTTGTTTATCTCTTCTTGCATCTTGTCGTAGAGGCGTGCGCGTAGGACCTTCATGGCTTTCGCTTTATTCTTGATCTGGCTTTTTTCGTCCTGGCACTGAACCACAAGCCCCGAAGGGATGTGAGTAATTCTTACCGCCGAATCGGTAGTATTAACGCTTTGGCCCCCCGGACCGCCCGCCCTGAACACGTCGACACGTATATCTTTCTCTTCGATTTTAACATCGATTTCTTCCGCCTCGGGCAAGACCGCTACCGTACAGGCCGATGTGTGAACGCGGCCCTGCGTCTCGGTTTCTGGCACCCGCTGCACCCTATGCACACCAGCCTCGTATTTTAGGTGAGAATAAACTTCATTACCGCTGATGGTCGCCGTGATTTCTTTGAGACCGCCCTTGGCGCCTTCTGACGAAGTCATCACCTCTACCTTCCAGCGTTTGCTCTCGGCATAACGGGCGTACATGTGATAAAGCTCACCGGCAAACAGGCAGGCTTCGTCACCGCCCGTACCAGCTCTTATTTCGAGAATGACGTTTTTTTCATCGAGGGGATCTTTAGGCAATAGCAATATCTTGATGCGCTCATTGAGTCGCTCGATCTCCTGTTTTAATCGGTCAATTTCATCTTTGGCCATGGCCTTGATATCGGCATCAGGATCCTTCAGGAGCTCATTGTTGTCCGCCAATTCGGCTTCAGATTTCTGCAATTGATCGAAGGCTTCGGCGATAGGCTCAAGCTGAGCTCTTTCCTTGTTCAGTTTAAGCATAGAGGCTTGATCGAGCCCTGCACCGCTGAGCTTTTCTAGTATAACTTTATATCGTTCTTTAATGCCTATTAGTTTATCGCGCATAGCATCCCGAGCACGTTTTTAGTGCTACACAAACAATTAGTTAGTGGCGATCTTCACCAGTATACTGCCCACGCAAAACCTTGATAATAACGTTAATGGCAAAGATCGAAGGTAATATAATCACCAAAAAGAACGCGAAAAAAGGAAATACAATATCAAAAATTCCTGGTGAAAATAGCCGCTCTAAGCCCTGAGACATAATGTTCCTTGAAGGCTTACAGCGCTGCCGGGGTTAGTTGAGCACAACTTCGCTTGTCTCTTTTCACAATATTTCACTTGCTCTTCCCTCAAATAGGCCGGCTATTATCGGTCATCGCGCGTAAAATCTTGTGAAAAGTTACTGCGCGAATCTATGCTCAACTAACCCCGGCAGCGCTGTAAACCTAGCTCTTCTTATTGCCTGATTGGTATTTCTTGCGGAAGCGGTCGATACGCCCTTCCGTATCGATTAGCTTGGCCTTACCGGTAAAGAAGGGGTGGCAGGCAGAGCAAATGTCAATGGCATATTCCTTGGTGGAGCGGGTATCGTAAACAGCACCGCAGGCACAATTAATAGACACTTCTTTATAATTGGGGTGGATTTCAGGTTTCATGGTCAACTCTCTAGGTTTTGCGCAAGTTAGCGCAAGTTTCTAAGGGACCTCTTGGTTTACCAAATCCTTGCCATAAGTCAACGCGGGCCAGTAGCGGCCGCGAGGCAAATCCCTATATTGCCGGACAAGTTTTCACCGCTTATAGGTCTATTTTTTGGGGCGAGAAACCATGACCATCGGAAGCCTTCAATTACGCAAGAGTTTTTTAGACTTCTTTAGAGAACGGCAACACGTTATTGAAAAAAGCGCTCCCTTAATCCCAGAGGACGACCCCACCCTACTCTTTGTTAATGCCGGCATGGTGCCGTTTAAGAATGTTTTTACCCAGAAAGAAGTACGACCCTATAAAAGAGCAGCTTCGAGCCAGAAATGCGTGCGCGCCGGTGGGAAACACAACGATTTAGAGAATGTCGGTCAAACCACACGACATCACACCTTTTTCGAAATGCTGGGCAATTTTTCTTTTGGCGATTACTTCAAGGAAGACGCCATTGCCTTTGCCTGGCGCTTTCTGACTGAAGTGGTGGGGCTCGACGAATCGAGGCTCAGCGTAAGCGTTTTTGCCGGTGACCAGCAAGTGCCAGCGGACACCGAAGCACAGGCGATTTGGCAAGACAAGATCGGCGTCGCCAAAGACAGGATTATGCATTTAGGGCGCGCCGATAATTTTTGGCAAATGGGAGATACCGGCCCTTGTGGCCCATGTACCGAAATTTATTACGACCGAAGCGATATCACCGCGGGCTTTGGTGGCGATCGTCTTGATGACAAAAATATCGAGATTTGGAATCTAGTTTTCATGCAGTATGAAATGCTAGCCGATGGCTCCCTCAAACCCCTACCGGCCCCCTGTGTGGACACCGGAATGGGGCTTGAACGCCTGCTTTGCGTGGCGAATCGTCTGCCCAGTAATTACGATACTGATCTTCTGCGGCCTCTGATTGCCACGGCGGAAGTTTTAAGCCAAAAAACTTATCACGGGTCTGATAGCAGTGACGATATGGCCATGCGCGTGATTGCCGATCACGCACGGGCCACCGCCTTCTTGATCGCCGATGGTTTGTTTCCAAGCAACGACGGCCGAGGCTATGTATTGCGTAGGTTTATGCGGCGCGCCATCAGACATGGTGCGCATTTGGGCCTAAACGAGCCCTTCTTTCACCACGTATGTTTGGCCGTCGCCTCCGTCATGGGGGATCCGTATAAAGAATTAATCGAGGCCAAACCCTTAATCGATAAAGTAGTTCGCCA
>DASPVU010000186.1:0-3404 GCA_035622215.1 Myxococcota bacterium
GGCATGGAAATTCCTTCTCGTTTTTTGGTCTGGTTCTCTCGAGAACTTTTGTCGGCCCCTTCGGATCCCTTAAAGTCCAGTCATTAGTCCAATGATAACTTTGATCCCCGGCAAAGGACGAGGAGGAAACTCCGGCAAGGAAAAAAACAAAAAACACTACGTTTAAATATCTTACCAAATTCATTATTTAATCTCCGGTAATTAATTGGCTCCGCAATAAATGTTTCTAATGGCACTGTTATCGTGCTTTAAAATATGTATTAATAGTCAGTTATAGCTAGAAATAGATGCCTGTCAATCGCTTTCCTCCGCGTTTGTAATGGGCGTGTCAGCAGGCTCAGATATCATCTGGAAGGAACACTTCTTCGCCATTTGGGTTCTGGACGACATGCATGCCCAGCATACGATAGATCTTGGTGCCATCAGGTTCGGTGCGCAGAAGTAAGCGAAATGTCTTAGGATTTTCGCCGAAGAGCTTTGCTTGCTCAATAACTTTTTCGTCCAAAGTCTTTGAATCATAATGGGTTGTTCGCGATGGAGCCTGGCCCGGAGCCTCACCCGCGTTATCCGGCAATTTCTCGTCTGACGGCAGGGGCGGCTTATCGGCGATTGGATCAGATAACTTATCGGCCTCTTTATTTTGTTCATAAGCAATAATTTTCTGTTTGACGTCCGGTTCCGCCTGTTCCCCTAGAGATTCGCTCTTAGTCAAAAGACCACACGCAACCGCGATCAAAGAGCCACCCAATATCACCACCAACGACCTTCTGCTCATACTATCCCTCGCATCTTCTTGACTTATCCAATCTCGCTAACCCCAAACCTGACCTTTTAACTTCGGACAACAGGCCGATGGCAAAAAAACCCAAACATTAACTAATGTCGACCATCTAACCCGGAGGGGGGACTTCCTATGTTTAAGATCGGTGACACTAATCTTCTTGTTTCTTTGATTTTTCTTTTGGGTTTGGCGGAGATGGGGTTTGCGCTCCCTAAATACGAGCGAACTTCACTGCCTTTGCCGCGTTACATCAATATTCAGGATCAGGCTGCCGCGCTTGAGGTTTTGCGGCTTGAGGTTTATCAGGACTCGGAAGATCCGAATCAATATTATTACGTGCCGCCCTTTCACGTGCGCCAGTACACGCGAGGTGCGGCGAGCATGATGCTCCACTCGCACAATGTGAAGCAGTTTTCCACTGCGATTAAGTCGCTTCAAGAAAGAGACGATTTTGGCCAAGAAAAACTCTCAGAAATAAGGCGGGAAATCCGAGATGCCGAAGCAAAAAAGTCAGACACGGAATTGATGCTTTTCGAGGCAATTTCGCAAAATAACGAACGACTAGTTTCTCTATTGGAAAAGCGCATTGCTCAGCAGCAGAAGACTATCGATGAGTTGAAACATGAGCGCAAAATGCTTGCCGAGTCACTGCTCAAGAAATCCGATCAGTTAACTTCTTTCCATCTGGCCCAAGCAGGATTCAACGTTGATGTCAGCAAAATCGAAGACAGCACGGAGAGACTAGAACTGCTCAAAAATGCATCTACCCATGCCGCAAGCTCTTATGGCGGCTATTTGTCGATCAATGCTTATGGTGGTTTTACTCGGAGCCAGTTGGATGCGCTTTCGGTGTTTAAGGCGAGATATTTGCCCAATGTTAGGGTGTCGCTTTTGCCGATTGATGATTTGACGTTTTTTCCGTTGACGGAGGCGCAGGGCGGCACGGGTGATGGAGAGTTCAGTAAGATATTTCGGCAGATCAATGGCTCGGGCGATTATCTTGGGGCGGCTATTGTGATGGATACGTCGATTGCGGGTTCTTTGGGACTGGCGGAGCATCTTGCGCCATTCATATTGCCCGTGGGCATCAAGGCTGTCCTCAAGCAACAGCTGAAACCGGCTGAGGCCATACTCACTTGCGATTTTTCCAATGGATTTTCGGTGAAAGGAAGGGCGGATGTGCGTGATGGCCTGATCATTTACGATAACGACATCACCAACACGATTAAGGCTGAGGATAATAATCTCGGTGCTTGCAATCTTGAGCACATCAAGGGCGACGTTAGTTCCGCCGAATATGCGGCGCTCAAGGAGATGGAAGCGGTTTACGAGAATATGCGCTTGACAAGAAGCCAGTTATCGCAAAAAGAAAAAGAAGCTTACTTTCGCGGTGTGCAAAACGATATACAAAATAACCGGCGTACAGACGAGAAGGGAGATCCTCACTACACCAAAATTCTCACGAAATTCACGTCATTTGGCTGGCAGGAATTGGCCATCGAAGGCTTAGCTAAGGCGGCGGATTTTTACTGGCACACCAACGAGCAAGATGTGAGCAATATTTCCAAGGTTAAATTCACCAAAAAATTATCTATTCAAGGACATAAAACCATAGATAAACCACTGCCCACCAATCTCTGTCTTGTGTATAATAGCCAACTTAACGCTTACGATCGCTGCACAGAGACAGAAGAATCCCAGGCAAGCACCATGCGCCAGTCCATGACCGAAGCTGCACAATCCCCCATCTGCCAAAACGCCGAAGATCCTTTCGACTGCGGCCGAAGACGCGACACCCTCCGCGATTCGGAGTACCGCCCGCAACCCCACCCCTCAGACGGCCCACGCGACACCATGCTCGCCGACCGCATCGGTTAAGCGACCAGCAAACCCGCCCGCCCTCCGCGGGCGATTTTCTATACGGTTAAAAGCTGTATCCGAAGTCGAATCCATTTATATAGTAGTTTGAAGGTCTTGGTGGCGGCTGTCGTAGTTCTGCTAGAACAGCACTTACGTTGGGTAGAGGAAGCAGAGGTTTCTCGAAGGTAAACTGTGTTTTGTGGTAATCCATCAGCCCGATATATACAAATAAGTCTAGAACACGCACATTAGACAGCAATTCTTTTAATAATACTTTACGATTCATTTGATTTTTCTTTCTTTCTTGCTCGAGTTGATTATGAATTTGTTCTAGGCATTTATAGAGCGCTTTTTTAGCAATTTCACCATCTACTTGTTTATTGGTAATCATAGAATCAATACATACGGCAATTAGCCCGGGATTGCACGCTTCGTAAAACGATATCTCGAACAACTTTCTACAGACGAACTCGAGATCGCTTGGATCGACATCGGACTTTTCTTTGATGAGCCTGTGGATACCAACCTGAAATCTACTAGAATAGGCGATCCAATAAGCAGCCTTAAGATCACTAGTTATATCCTCATGTTGCCAGATATACGAGTCGATGATCATGCTCGCACCTTCGTAATCTCCTAAGGCTGCCGCAAAACGTAAGATGGTTGATTCTGGGGCTGTACGTTTTAATGGAAAATTCTTGTGATTAGGAGTGTTAATTAGCTCACTCAAACGATTGTGATTGAGATTTCGTGTTTCCCGAAA
>DASPVU010000187.1:0-2798 GCA_035622215.1 Myxococcota bacterium
AGAATGGCCCACATGGCAAAAAAAAACCTGGCGACAATTGGTAGTCCTGCTCATGAGACAGAAGTGTTTGAACAAGACCGCATAAGGAGGCCCAAGTTCTACACTGTCATACTTCATAACGATGACTTTACGACCCAAGAATTTGTGGTGCACATTTTGGTCACCTTCTTCCAAAAGAATCAGGAGGACGCATTGCAACTTATGCTTAAGGTGCACTCGGAGGGGAAAGCTAAGGTTGGGAAGTTTACTAAGGACATTGCCGAGTCCAAGGTTTCTTTGATCACCTCTTATAGCCGGCAAAACGGCATGCCCCTTCGCTTGACCGTAGAGCCCATATACAGTGGTTAGCATAAATTTCAGAATGGCTTTTGGGCCAGCGCCGGAAGATGAGGCCGGCTGAAGAGTTCTGTTAGATCTCCGGCCTAGGGCTTCGGCGCTGGCCCAAAAGCCATTCTGAAATTTATGCTAACCGCTGTAACTCGGATCGATAGCGACAAAAATCCATCAGGGAAATTAGCTGGTTATATAAAGGAAAAGCGTTCCATGCGATAAGGCCTAGCGATAATCGCTGTTGAACGCTACATACAATCATGAGGTAAATCGATGCTCAGCCAGGAAGTGGAAAAAGTTGTAGAGCTCGCGCTCAAAGTGGCTCGGGAACGGCGTCAGGAATTTGCCACTGTTGAGCATTTATGTTTTGCGCTTTTTGACCAACCACGCGTTAGAACTTTGCTGTCAGAGATCGGCGTCAACAAAAAAGATCTGCAAAAAAAGTTTTTGGATTTTATTGACAATCAGATTGAAGCTTTACCCACCGGCCTCAAAATCGAAACGCTGCCATCGCTTGGATTTCAAAGGGTCTTGCAGCGGGCGGCGATACATATTGTTGGAGCAGGAAAAGACGAAGTATTAGCCGAGCATGTCTTGGTCGCGGCTTTTGATGAAGACGAAAGCTATGCGGTTTTTATGATGCAACAAGCGGGCCTTACTAGGCTGGATTTGGTGACCGTCATTTCCCACGGGCAGCACGGCCCTAGTGGGCACGACGAAAGTGTCGACGAAGGTCTTTTAGATGAAGAAATAGCCGAAGCGCCGGAAAAGAAATCGGCGCTCGCGCGATTTACCACATGTCTTACAGAAGAGGCTCGTAAAGGGAACCTCGACCAGCTCATCGGTCGCGAGCGAGAACTTACCCGTGCCATCCAAATACTTTCGCGGCGACGAAAAAATAATCCTCTTTTTGTCGGCGATCCCGGCGTGGGCAAAACCGCCCTGGCTGAAGGCTTGGCCGTCAAGATCGTCGACAAGGACGTGCCCGATTATCTATTAGGTAGCGAAGTATTTCTCTTGGATATGGGGGCGATGCTCGCTGGTGCACGTTTTCGTGGCGATTTTGAAAGCCGCATGAAGTCGGTCCTCACGGCCATTGCCGGCCAGAAAAATGCCATCATGGTGATTGATGAAATCCACACCGTTATTGGCGCGGGCGCGACTTCTGGCGGCAGTATGGATGCCTCGAACCTGCTAAAGCCAATTTTGGCTCAAGGCGTCGTGCGATGCATTGGTTCTACGACCTATAAGGAATATCGAACTTATTTTGAGAAAGATCGCGCTTTGGCGCGCCGCTTTCAGAAAATCGATATCGATGAGCCGTCGGATGAAGAATGTGTAAAGATTCTCTTAGGCATTAAAAATAAATATGAAGAGTTCCACGGCGTGGGCATCAATGACGAGGCTCTTGAACTTGCGGTAAGCCTGTCCAAGAGATTTCTTCATGAAAGAAAACTTCCCGACAAAGCAATTGATTTGATTGACGAGGCCTGCGCGAGACTGAGGTTCAAGCGAAGTTCTAACCACGCGGCTTCGCAGCCAACGATCGACATTTTGGCCGTCGAAGAGACGCTGGCTTCCATGGCACAAATCCCATCGCGACAAGTAAGTTCCGATGACCAAATGGTTTTATCTAATCTCGAAAGCACTCTGAAGGGAGCGGTATTTGGCCAGGACATGGCCATCGAGCAAATGGTGAACGCCATTCTTTTATCCCGTGCAGGATTGCGGGACAAAGAAAAGCCCATCGGCAGTTTTCTCTTTTCGGGTCCGAGTGGTGTGGGAAAAACCGAGGTTGCACGCCAGTTGGCCTCGGCGTTAAGCATAGCTTTGGTGCGCTTCGATATGAGCGAGTATATGGAGCGCCATAGTGCGAGCCGACTAGTCGGAGCGCCTCCGGGTTATGTCGGATTTGATCAGGGCGGTTTATTGACTGAAGCCATTACCAAATCGCCCTACGCCGTATTGTTGCTCGATGAAATCGAAAAAGCACATCCCGATGTTTTCAATATGCTTTTGCAAGTGATGGATTACGGAAAACTTACAGACAGCAATGGCCGTGTGGCAGATTTTCGCCACGTTATCATCATTATGACGAGCAATGTCGGGGCTAGAGAAATTGAAGAAAGGTCGATTGGATTTTTGGGTGCAAGCTCTGCGTCGAAGGACGACAAAGCCATCAAGCGGCTGTTTTCCCCGGAATTCCGTAACCGGCTTGATGCGTGCGTGAGTTTTAACAAACTACCGGAGTCAGTGATGATCCGCGTAGTGGAAAAATTCATGGCGGAATTAGCATCACAGCTCTTGGAGAAAAACGTGAAACTTGTCATCAGCGATGATGCCTTGGCTCATCTCGCCCGCCTGGGCTACGACCCCACCATGGGAGCGCGCCCCTTAGGCCGCGTGATTCAAGAACATATCAAAAAGCCCGTGGCCCAAGAACTTCTCTTCGGGCGCCTAAAACAAGG
>DASPVU010000188.1:0-6961 GCA_035622215.1 Myxococcota bacterium
TGGATTGGTGAGAAAGTCTCATCGTCTTATTTTGGCGAGATGCGGACTCTTATATCGCGTCGCATTTTGAACACGCTTTCGCTGCGCGAAGCTTCGCTATTACTGGCCTTGATGATAGGCGATACGGATCTATTAAGTGACGAGCAACAAGAAATCTATCGAGAAATCGGCGCTCAACATCTTTTAGCTGTCAGCGGATTGCAAGTAACCATCCTCGCGGCCATCTGCTTTTTCTTCCTCATGCCGGCCTTTGGCCTTCTGCTCCCTCGACGATTCGGCCACCGCGCCCAGGCGCTGGCCGCGTTAACGACAGTCTTGGTTAGCTTTTGGTTTATTGGCGTCGCAGGACTTCCTGCCAGTGCGGTGCGGGCCTTCCTCATGGCCTGCATCCTGCTTTTACCCAATTTCATTGCGCGATCCATAGATCCCTTTGACAGCTTCTTTGCCAGCGGGCTCGTCAGTATCTTGTTTGCACCAGAGTGCGTTCTCGATCTCGGCTATTTACTCTCCTATGCCGCAGTTTTTGGTCTATTGATGGCGCACCTTGCGACTAAGGCATGGCATGAGCGTGCAAAGAAACGTTCATTGCTTCTTGCATGGTCGATGTCGCTTGTGGTGACTTCCATGGCAGCCTTTTTGGCCACCATGCCAATAATCGCCCATTTCATCGGCAACCTTAGTCCATTGGCTGCGTTGGCGAACTTGGTCTTGGTGCCAGTTGCCTCAGTATTGCAAGCGTTAGCCATCATTTTCGGCTTGCTCGGAGCACTTTTTGACTGGTCAGGTCTCATTGGGTTTGCGGCCTATTTTTCCAATGCCATCGAAATTCTCGCCGATGCGCTCAAGGACAGCTTAGGAAAAATTGTCTATTTACCTGACTTGCCACCGACCTTCTTTATCACCGCCATTATCGCTTCGTTATTCTTCTCTTGCTTTTTGGCGACGAAAAAACGGGTCCATCTGATCTTTGCATGCTTGCCGTTTCTATGGCTTATGGTGATGTGGTGTGTGCGTGACGAAGTTCTCGAGGTGACGGTCCTGCCCATTGGCCAAGGGGATGCGACCCTTCTTTCCCTACCCAAGGGGCCAAAAATTCTCATCGACGCGGGCGGCAACGTGCGGCAGGATTTCGATCCGGGCGAGCGCATTGCTGTCCCCTCTCTTAAACGAAGGGGCATCACCAAACTCGATATCCTGATTATTACCCATCCCGATCCCGACCACATTCTTGGCGCCTTTGCCGTGCTTAACCATTTCGCGGTTAATGAGATCTGGCATAGCGGCTTTTCGCCCGAGCATCCCTTGACCAAGCGCCTGATAGACGAAGCAGAAAGGCATAACGTGCAGATAAAAAATATCAAGGATATTTTGGGTAGCCATCGATGGGGCAATACTGAGTTGCAGGTGCTGGCGCCGGACACAGGCACCGATGAACTCTATTTTTCGGAACTTTCTGCCAATAACAATAGCCTGGTCATCCGCATAGTTCATGGAGATTACGCTCTGTTGTGGCCCGGGGACCTTGAGCGCCTGGGCGAGGAGTTATTGCTGTCTTCTAACAAGAACCTTCAAGCCACCGTCTTGAAGGCGCCACATCACGGTTCGAAGACCTCTTCATCAGACGCGTTTATTGCAGCAGTTAGGCCCACACACGTCATCTATTCCACCGGCCCCAATAATCGCTTTCACTTCCCTCATCAGGAGATCGTCGACAAATTGGAAGATCTGGGAATTTACCAATGGAACACCGCCGAAGATGGCGAGATAACCATCAAAATAGCTGCCAAAGAACTAAGCGTGAGTAGTTTTGTTGTGAGCCGACACGCCTCTTTAAAGAAAAGAACCTAAGGCTTACTATGAAGAAAAAGTGAAAGGACTAAATTATGACCATAGAGCTCAGTTCTGTCAGCAACCTTTACGGTAAGTTCAAGGAAAGCCACGAACGTGCACGGGCGCACTTCAAAAAGCCTCTTACCTTGACGCAAAAGATCTTGGCTGGGCATATGCTCGAACTGGAAGACGAAGACCATCAGCCGATTAAGCCGGGGGCTTCCTACGCTCACTTTTATCCTGACCGAGTATCCATGCAGGATGCTACCGCGCAGATGGCCATTTTACAGTTTATTTCTGCCAAAAAATCTCGGGTGGCGGTACCGAGCACCGTTCATTGCGACCATTTGGTGCAGGCGCATTTTGGCGCGGCTCGCGATCTTAAAGAAGCCAATATCACCAATCGTGAAGTTTATGATTTCTTGCGCACGGCCTGTGAGAAATACGGCATCGGTTTCTTTAAACCTGGCTCCGGGATCATTCATCAGGTGGTCTTAGAAACCTATGCCTTTCCCGGCGGCATGATGATCGGTACCGATTCTCATACTCCAAACGGCGGAGGCTTAGGCATGCTGGCCATTGGCGTGGGCGGTGCTGATGCAGTGGACGTGATGGTGGGCGGGCCCTTGCTCCTAAAATGGCCCAAGGTCATAGGAGTTCATCTTAAGGGCCAACTGAAAAATTGGACGGCTCCCAAGGATGTAATTTTAAAACTCATGGGCATCTTGACGGTTAAGGGTGGGACGGGCCACGTGGTGGAGTTCTTTGGCGACGGGGCTCTTAGCATATCGGCTACCGGCAAAGCCACAATAACCAATATGGGAGCGGAACATGGGGCGACTTGTTCCGTCTTCCCCTTTGATGCCGCGATGAAGGCCTACCTTGCGGCAACTGATCGAAAAGAACTCGGAAACCTTGCTGATAGCTATGCCGAATATTTGCGTGCCGATCCCGAGGTTTATCAAAAACCGGAAAATTTTTTTGATCGAGTTATTGAAATTGATTTAGACAAGCTGATGCCACAAATTGTCGGCCCCCACACGCCCGATCTGTGTCGCCCCGTCAGCAAAATGAAAGATGACGTCACCGCCCAAGGCTATATCAACGATATTTCCGCCGCCATGGTGGGTTCATGCACCAATAGCTCCTACGAGGATATCGCGCGGGCTTCTTCTATTGCGCGTGAAGCGCAGTCCTTGGGATTAAAAACCGCGGTGCCGTTTTACATCAATGCGGGTAGCGAAACAGTGTATGCGACGGTGAAAAAGGCAGGATTTTTGGAGCCGCTAGAAGACATTGGCGGGGTGATTTTAGCCAACGCCTGCGGACCATGCATTGGGCAGTGGAAACGCGACGACATCAAAAAGGGCGAAGTGAACACCATCGTGAGCTCCTACAATCGTAACTTCCCGGGGAGAAACGACGGCAATCGCGAGACCATGTCGTTTCTAACCAGTCCGGAAATTGTGGTCGCCATGGCCCTATCAGGAAAGCTCAATTTTGATCCGCAAAGCGATCCACTCGTGGGACCAAATGGCAATGACATTATGCTGTCGGTACCAAGTGGCGACCCACTGCCAGTGGGAGGATTGACTATCGATCATGCAGGCTTCATCAAGCCGCCGGAAGATGGAAGTAATATCAAGATCGTTATCGATAAAAACTCCGAGCGTCTTGCATTGTTAGAACCCTTTCCACCGTGGGATGGAAAGGATTTCCTAAACATGCCGGTATTGCTCAAGGCCACAGGGAAATGCACCACGGATCACATTTCGCAAGCAGGACCTTGGCTCAAATATCGTGGCAATCTGGATAAGATCTCCAACAACACCTACCTAGGTGCCATCAACGCCTTTACCAAGAATCCAGGCACGGGCTTAGACGTCACCAGCAAAAGCGGCGAGGAGATTCCATTGCCGGATCTGGCGCGACGCTACAAAGCAAAGCATATCCCCTGGGTCGTCATCGGCGACGAGAATTTCGGCGAAGGCTCCAGCCGGGAACACGCAGCCATGCAGCCTCGCCATTTGGGCGCCAAGGCCATCATCGTGAAAAGTTTTGCCCGCATCCATGAAACCAATCTCAAAAAACATGGGCTATTACCCCTCACATTTAACGACACCAAAGACTACGACAAAATAGAGCCCTATGACCGCATCGATATCGTGGGTCTCAACAAACTTGCCCCCGACCGGCCGGTAACCGTGATCATCCACCACGAAAATGGCAAGCAAGAAGAGATCACCTGCAATCACACCATGTCGGAAGCTCAGATCGGGTGGTTCAAGGCGGGCTCAGCGCTCAACGCCTTGGCAGCGCGTTCCTCAAAGATTACCGCGCAGTGACCGTCGCAGAATATTGCCGCGCGAAGCGCATCGCTCGACAGGCTATAGGCAAAGTCGAGCTTGCGCGCAGGTTGAACTGCGTGGTGAAAAATGAATTCGTAGCGTCGATCACATTCAATTCGCTCTCTCGGAATTTTCGTGGCGTAGCTGAGCGCAAGCGCCATGATCATTTGAGTCGGCACCGGAGGCATGGGGCGGCCATTGAGCATGGCAAGCCCCCTATCCCATAAATAATTGTTGTTTTGCTCGAGCGCCTGAAAGAAAGCCCCAACGTCGTGCGGCTCGATGGCAGGCAAGGCAACGATTTTCTCAAGCTGGGGCAAGTCGATTGGCGGTTTAAAGAATTGCCTTTGGCCACATAAAAAATATTTAATATCCATCAGCAGGGTCTCACGCTGCTCATAGACCAGTTCTCCCAATAACGTCAAAAAGTTGTTTTCTTCATGACGCACCTGTTTATTTGCCCATGAACCGCTCGCGATCCCATGTGAATCGCGTTTCCATCCAATGCTAACGCTCACCAGTTGCAAGCGCTCAAGCGAGATGGCGACGTCAGGCCGAACAAGCTCCGTTAATAGATCTGGCAAGGCCCGCAATAATTTTATGAGCCAACCTTCGTAAGCCTCGAGCACTTTTCGTGTCGTACCGCGGCTTGACCGCGGTATCCAGGGAACAGGCAATACGGTGGACCCCGCGGTCAAGCCGCGGGGCGACACGAATGCCTGCAAATTCACGATATTTTTGCTCATGGGCTCTTGGTGAACTTGATCATGTTGTAGTTTGGCAGCGACCGGATCTTTTGCACGGGTGGTAATTCAAATGTGGGATCCAGGAGTTTAACCCCAATAATAAGCGCAGGGTCGTTTAACAGCTCTTCCGCCTTCATGCGAAAGTCTTCCGCGTCCATTTTATTGATAAAATCATCGATGTCATACTTTAATATTCTATCCAGTCCTTTTCCTTTTGTCTCAAGCACCATGACCTCATTTTTATTCGCATTTACTCCGAAAATACTGTAATAGTGTAGCTCAAATTTTTCTAAATTTGGGATGCTGAGTACCATCAGCGGCATGCCGCTCTTCAAATTCTCCTCAACCATGGCTACCAATGCCGCTTTGTCAAGATTCTGCTTGCCCACGTAACTCGCTCTTATTTGACTCGGTAATTTTTTATTTTCATTTAGATAATCAGGAAGCGCTCTTGGGTCGGCCCCCACTCTAAAATATTTTTCTCCGCCCAGGTCCTCGAATTTTAGATCAAAGCCCTTAGCTTTTGCTCCTTTCGTCAGGACGGCTACGACAGACTTTGGTATTTTGCGATCAATAAGCAGTGGATAATCGAGCTTAATATTGCATTTAGCTACTTCCTTGTGCTCGATGGGTAATCCTAGGGCGAGGCTGGCCGAGGCCCTCGCAATACTGCTTTGCACAAGCCCACAGCTCCAAGTGGTTTGTTGTTCAGGAACTGCTTCGATGATTTGATAGAGCACTTCTGGCGATAGTGAGTTAAAGCCCGCAAATTTTTGCGCGAAATCTGTCTTAAACTCCTTAAACTCGGGCGATGAAAGAATGCCATTTGTTGATTGCGAAGCGCCCGTGTCTTGCGAAGTTCCCTTATCCTGCGAAGGCTTAGTGTTTTGCCTGGGTTTGGTTACATCTTCCCCCGTGCCGCAAGCCGCCATCCAAAAAACAGCCAAAGCCGAGATCAACCGATACCTTTTCATACTACATACTCCTAGCGCCCTCTCCCTTGATCCCTCTCCCGCATGCGGGAGAGGGGGGATCACGTCACGCGGGAGAGGTTGATATCACGCTTTATGAAGGCGTGCCAGGTGCTTATAACCACTGGAAATATGGGAATACTAGCAAAAATCTGGTACAAGAGGGCTATGAACTATACAGCATTTACCGCGATTATTTTCACTATTCATCATCTATCAGCAATTTTATCGGTGGTTTTCGCCATCATATTGAGTGTGCTCGTCTATTGGCTTTTTATCAGGCGCCGCCGGCACCAAGCTTTGGCAGTAGCTATCACCTTTGTGGTCTCACTGATTATCGCGGCGGCCCTGGCCGACAAACTTCTCATCCAGCAGCCATTTGAGATCGAAGTAGTCAGCGCCGGTCATCAATAAGCTGGTTAAATTCACGGTTTAAGGTTGCGGGCTCTTTGGATCACTTGGTTTATCTCCTTTTCGTAAAACAGATTGTATTCTTGATGCCGAGTAAGGTGACCTAGCTTTACATTTCGATCGTCCGAAATGTAGTAAACGTTGTCCACTTCGGAAACTTTCCAACCTAGGGGAAGCGTTACTACAACGGTATTATTGCCCAAGTCTTTTTCCGTAATGCGAAAATGGTTGCGCAACTTCTCCCATAGGACCCCTGATGGCTTTGGAACGTAGTAGAAGTTTGAAGCATTGCTATCGATCGCCAAGGTCGAACTCGCCGATAGAAACGTAAACAACCCGAACATGAGCACTAAACGCAATTTCATGGTTTCTCCGTGATGTTAGCTTTCCACCTCACTGCGATATTTTTTTCGCTTTTTCAAGATCATTTCACATATTTGTCGACGGGAATTTCTCGCCGCCCACCAATAAATCTGAAAATTGTTAATTCATCGGCGCCGAGCCTATGGGTTTTGTACGCTTGGAAGGATTTTCGCCAGAGGTCGTCGGCGCTATAACCAAGATCAAGCCCCAAAACTCCCATATCGACTGGCGAGTGAAACCACCAGATTTCATCAAGCAGCCCCTGTTCCATTAATGTAGAAAACATCTCACG
>DASPVU010000189.1:0-10866 GCA_035622215.1 Myxococcota bacterium
GACGATGAGGCGGAACGCGCATTAAAGGTGGCCGCACCGTTTCCCAACCCCCCTAAAGAATTATTTAATGCGCAGGGAGAATTTTCCTTTTCCTTTGCCTTTCATCTTCAGGTTAACCGGGGAATTTCCTTCGATTTTCAGTGGGACCAAAACTAAGCAAACTACACTTACCGCGTTGCCAAGCACTTGGGCGCTTGCTAGGGTCCGTTGGCATTTTCGACCCGCCGGTGCCTCATGAGAAAAGAACTTAAGGAATATATCGATTCATTGGTAACCAAGCATCCCGTCGTGTTGTTTATGAAGGGCACGAAGGAGCGACCGCAATGCGGCTTTTCCAAGCAAGTGGCCGAGGTCCTCAATAACCTGGTCCACGATTATCTTGCGGTAGATGTATTGGCCAACGCAGAATTGCGCGAAGGAATTAAAATATATTCTGACTGGCCAACCATCCCGCAACTCTACGTTAAGGGCGAATTCTTAGGAGGCTGTGACATTGCGCTCGATCTCTACCGCAAAAACGAGCTGCAGGAGCGCTTGGGTTTGTCTCGCGCCTGGGATGTCCCCTTGGTAAAAATCGCCGATGCGGCTCTTTCGGCATTGAAAGACGCGCAAAAAGATTGCGCAGAAGGCGAGCATATTCGCTTGACCATCAGCGCCAATTTTGCTCACGGTCTCACTTTCGACAGCAAAAATGACGGCGACCTGGTGATCCAGCACGAAGATGTCGAGATCCTCATCGATCCATATAGCGCTGTACGAGCTCCTGGTTTGTTCATCGATTATGTCCAGGAAAATCTAGATGCAGGCTTTGCCTTTACCAACCCCAATGAACCACCCGAGGTCAAGGAAGTTTCTGCAGAAGAGTTAAAATCTTGGTGCGATCAAGAGAAGGATTTTTTACTGCTCGACGTTCGCCCAAAATCCGAGGCTGATCAGGCACGAATTATTTTTGCCAAATCTTTTCTCGATATGAGCCAAGCTGAACTCGATCAATTGAAAAAGGACCAAGTCATCGTATTTCACTGTCATCACGGCGGACGAAGCCGACGCATGGCCGAATCTTTCCGCTTCAAGGGCTTCACCAACCTCTACAACCTTACGGGCGGCATCGACGCCTGGTCAAAAAAAATCGACCGCAGCATCCCCACATACGGCGGCTGAACAAAAAAAATAGCGAGCCGAAATATATAGGCTCTGTTGAGCTTTAGTCTTTGGTCCCATTTTGGTCTAATTTTTCTCCATTTGACTTCGCTTTTTTGGAAATATGCATGATATTCCCGGCAAAATCGAAGTCAAATGGAGAAAAATTCTCCTCAAAATGGCATCCAAAAACTAAAGGTCAACAGAACCTATACTAGGCTGCTTTTTTCATGTGTTTTTCTAGAAATTCTTCAGCCGCTTTTTCGAGCACTGTCGATCTTTTGAGACCTGTCTTTTTTCTAAATATATCAAGGCGTTCTAAGACACTCTTGGAAAAAATTACATTAAAGCGCTTCTTTTCTTCATAAGATTTGAGCAACAATAAATCCAACGGAATAGGCACAATAAGGCCTTTCTTGTTTTTTAATTGTTCGTAGGTGGATGGTTCAACAATGAACCTAGGTTCCGCATATGCCATCCAGCCCGCGAGGGCATCAACCGCATTACTATACGCCTCTTCATAATCCTTGCCGAACGTAACGCAGCCGTCTAAATCCGGAAATTCTACCTCGGTCGCCTCATGGGTCTTTTTAAATACCGCAAAATACTTTTTCACTGTTTAACTCCTGCCAAACCAGCACTCCTTAAAATTGATCGCGTGGTGCCTAAAGGGATGTCGCCTTTATGCCGTGGCACCGGTATCGGAGGAAAGCCAGTTTTCACCCAAATGTCATGGCGACCACCAGGCTTCCTTTCAAATCCAGCAGCCTGCAATAACTTCTCGATTTCCTTCTTAGTCATTATTACATACTAATGTGTAATTAAATACCTTGCAAGATCTGTATCTAGGTCCACGGGTTAGGTCCATGAGATCAGCCGACAGTGCCGATTTACCATTGCTGAAAGACAGCAGGCCACTCGCAATTTGTGTCGCCGGGGTTGAGGAGGCTGCAAACTTGTTTATCTGTGGTCTGATTACAAGTGATCGTGCGCGATGTGCCGTTGTAGATGCAGCTATATTTATACGCATGATCATTTCTGTCGGCTCCAATTTTTATTGAGGCGATTTTATCAGTAACCGGATTACAACTGACTCGCTGGCCTTTTGGTTTGGCGTTGTAGATCGCCACGGTTATGTCGTTATCGAAACCGACGTCGGCACTGAGCTTGACATTGCCAAGTGTATTGATGGAGGCGCTCTTGTTCAAAATTGGGATATGGCCATTTTCTGCGGTGTCGTTTTGATTGAATAGGCCAAAGCAAACGTTATTGGCCCTGTCGCTGTTTGTCATGGTTACGGCATAAAAGGACGCGTGGCTCGCTGAAAAAAGAAAAAGACTAAATAATCCGCATAGATAACGCATAATATCCTCAAACTAAATAAATAATCGAAGCAATGAGTATATTTATCGCTCAACCGCATCCCCTGCATGAAAAAAAGGATCAGGCCAAGAATATTTCTCGTTCGCCCTTGGCGTTTAGCACGGGGCCTACCAGGCCTTGTTTTTCCATGTGCTCGACAATGCGGGCCGCCCGGTTGTAGCCGACGCTCAGGTGGCGCTGCAAAAAACTCGTCGAGCATTTTTGGTACTCACGCACGATAGCTAAAGCCTCGGCGAACTTTTCGTCGAAATCAGCGCCGTCCAGTGGCTCTGCGCCCTCATTTTTTGCCTCGTCGTCAAAATTGGCAATTTCTTCGCGATAATCCGGCGCCTTTTGTTGTGACAGAAATTGCACAACGCCAATCAATTCCTTTTCCGAGATAAATGCGCCGTGCACCCGGAATAAGTCGCTGGTTCCCGGCGGCATAATCAGGACGTCGCCTTTCCCTAAAAGTCTTTCGGCACCAGTTTTGTTGATGATGGTTTTTGAATCATGGGAAGATGCGAGGCGAAAGCCCATGCGCACCGGAAAATTGGCCTTGATTACTCCGGTAATCACATCAACGCTGGGTCTTTGTGTGGCGAGCATCACATGGATACCACAGGCGCGCGCCTTCTGGGCCAGGCGCATAATATAGCCTTCCACCTCCTTGCCGGCGATTGCCAGCAAATCGGCATATTCGTCGACCACAATCACGATATACGGAAGATGTTCGTGCTTACGCCCATCGACATCCTTGAGCGCATGAAGCGAGGCTGTCTTGATTTTGTCGTTGTAGGTCACGATGTCTCTAACCGCTGCTTCTTTCATGAGGGCATAACGCTGATCCATTTCTTTGACCGCCCATTTCAAGGCGTTGGCCGCCTTCTTGGAGTCGATGATGGGCGGAAGCAGCAGATGGGGAATGCCACTGTAAATGGAGAGCTCGAGCATTTTGGGATCGATCATGAGAAAGCGCACGTCACGAGGAGTGGCCCGATAAAGTATCGAGCAGATCATCGCGTTAACGCTGACAGATTTCCCTGAACCCGTAGTACCTGCGATCAAAATGTGGGGCATGTCAGCCAAATTCATGAAATAAGGGTCGCCTTCCACATCCTTGCCAATGGCCATCCATAGCGGGTGAGTTTCACGACGAAAGCCATCGTGGGCCACGATTTCCTTAAGATAAACCGTTTCTCGTCGATCATTCGGCACTTCAATGCCCACGGCGCCCTTGCCCGGAATCGGCGTCACGATGCGCACCTGAATCGCCGACATTGCCATAGCAATGTCGTCAGATAGCGCAGCGATTCGTGAAAGCTTGATGCCGGGCACTGGGACAAACTCGTAATTGGTCACCACCGGCCCGGGGCGAATCTCGCGGATTTTTCCTTCGATACCAAATTGCAAAAACGCCCTTTGCAATTTATCCGCTTCTTTTTTGAGCTGGGCGGGATCCACCGCGCGTGAATCTGGGGCGTCATAGTCGAGCAAATTGAGTGGTGGCAGCACAAAAGATGGCTCTTGGTTCCGGCTCTTGATGCTGCCTTCTAACGCAATGTGTGCGGCTCGATCTCGCTCCACAATGTGAATATCTGTCTGTTCGCCAACCGCATTTTCTACCACGGGCGGCTTCATCAATGGGGGATTAATTTCTTTTACAGGCAACACTAAAGGCGGCAAGATGGTGGGAAGATGGGGCGAAAGCGTAAGCGGCGGCAAGATCGTGATCGACTTCGCCATGGCTTCGCTCTTGATTTGCCGCCTACTAATTGGTGAGACAAGTCGCTGAAGCGTCTTAGCCACATATGGACGTCCAAAAAATACGAGCATGCCACAGAGGATTACCGTGAGATAGGTGATAAATAGGCCCAAGACCGACAGATAAACTACTGTCATTTTGCGCAAGCTCTCAGCAAATTCACCACCCACAAGAAAGCTCTCTTGTATGGGCACTTGGTAAATATGATTCAATAATGGCATGAGCCCTAAGAGCATTATGAGCACACCAAAGAGCCGATGGCTCTTGGCACGGAAACGTTCGCCAAAGATAAGAGTTAAGGCCAGATAAAAGCCCATGCAGGGAAAATACACTGAACCCAAGCCAAAATATGTCAGAAGGCGAAATGACAAATATGCCCCCGTGGGGCCCAGCCAATTATGGAAATCATCGGTGAGATTTAATCGCCCTTGGTCAATCACGTTGAATGACATGATTGATAGTATGGTCATTAGGGAGAGGGCAAAAACCATCAGACCCAATAATTCATCGCGAAAAATCGGCGAGTTTTTCGCAAAAAAATTCTTCGTTCTACGGAAGCGCATACGGTCTTTTAGCCGGTAACAAAGATTTTGCCAAAGGCCTCTTTCTTGGAGCGAATTCATATAGAATTTCCTATTTCAGCAAACACATATAATAATATATCAATCGCTGTCCAATCCCCGCCGTCAGATGTTAAGTATCAAAAATTTTGCCAGGATTTAATAGATTGTAAGGATCGAAGGCAAGTTTTACCCGTTTTTGCAGGGCGATGAGCTCGGCGGATTGTTCATGTGGTAGATAAGCTTTCTTTTGCAGCCCGATGCCGTGCTCCGCGGCCAATGTCCCACCTAGGCGCAGCACTTGCATAAGCACTTCATGCCTCACCTTTTCGGCCAAAGATCTAAGTGCCAGGTCGTCAAACATTATCTGCACGTGGAGGTTGCCATCGCCCGCATGGCCAAAGAGGCCGCATAATAAATGAGGCGGTTGCTCAAGCTTTTTGATCGCTTCCTGAAAATCGAGCAAGGCTCCTAAGGGAACCGCTATATCTTCGGAAATCTTAAAACCTAAAAAGCGGCTTGAGGCTTCGCTCAACATGGAGCGAGCTTGCCAAATTTGCCGTCGTAGTTCTTCGGAGTTTGCTTCAAGCACAGAAACCAAGGGATAGCGGCTCAGCGTCTGTCGGATCGCGGACATGGCATTCTTTGCACCGTGCTCGTAGCTAGCGTCACATTCGATAATCAGGGCGGACTTGGCCGAAATTGGTTTAAGCGAAAACCCAGGGCTTTGGTAAAGCGCAGCAAGGCTGTGAGCATCCACGTACTCGAGAGTTCTTGGCAAATGACCATGGCAAAGAAGATCGTTCACCGCCAGAAGCCCCTGTTTCTCGTCGGAGAAATAATACCAAGCAATGTTTTGACTCTTGGGCTTGGGCAAAAGCCGCAAGCGCAATCGGGTAAAAACGGCCAGTGTCCCTTCGCTGCCACACAATAACGAGGCGATATCGTAGCCCGCTACACCCTTGGGACAACGCTTGCCGAATTCAATAATTTCGCCAGTGCCCAAGATCGCTTGGCCACCTAACACGTAGTCTTTGGTGGATCCGTATTTTAGGCTTGATGGACCTGCGGCGTTTTCTGCCACGTTGCCGCCGATGGTGCACAAACGAAAAGAAGCCGGATCTGGTGGATAGAATAAACCCACATTGCTCACTGCCGTCTGAAACTCGTGGAGCACCACCCCTGGCTCTACCTCTGCCGTGAGATTTTGGCTGTCGATGTTGATGATGCGATTAAGGCCAGTCGTGTCCACTACCACCGTCTTTTGATCCGCCACCGCACCACCGGATTTGCCCGTGCCTGCCGCGCGCACGACCAAGGGCTGTCGGTGGCGCACACAGCACTGCACCACTTCGATGAGTTCTGCCACACTACCGACCTTGGCTACCAACAGGGGCAGGCTTTCAGGGACGTTGGTGGATTGATCGATGCGCGCGTAGGCCTTTTCCTCGTCGGTGGTTAGAAGATTCTTTGGGCCTACGATAGCCTTGAGCGAGTCGATGATCGTCATGAAAAACTAGTCCGATGCACAAAAAAGAAGATAATAACGCCAATCAAACCGGCAGCCGCCACCGAAAAGGTGACGAGGCCGAAAATGACTCGAAGCACAATGATGGCACTGCTGGTGTGCTCCTTGGCCAAGCCCTTTGTCTCTATTCTCAACCTCTGTCGAACCATCTAGTACTCGCAAATAAACGCGTTAGGATATAAAGGCCGTGAACGTGATCGCCTTTTATTGTATTTTGAACTTACCACCTGAGAATCATAACAAGGGTAATTGAAAAATGCGCACAGTTGCCATCATTTTAGTTTTGCTGGTCTTAGCAGCTTTGGGCTACTTGGGCTACGCCCATTTTAGCGGTGGCGCGGTGCCTACCTTTGGCTTGCCCATCGGTGGCGATAAGGCCACCATCCGCAGCCGCACGCTCACTTTTTTGGAAAACGTTAAATTCAAAAATACCGTCGCATTGAAGGACTTTGTGGCCAGCACCATAACTGTGCCGCAAATCCTGTTCTATGTGGAAACCAGTCTAGGGCTTAACCAAGAAATGGACCTCAATCAAGCAGCCGTTAAAGAGATTGAGATCGATAGTGCGGCGCAGAGAGCCCGCGTAAGGGTTACTTTGAGCGGACAGGACCTAAAAAACATGAAAGCCTTCGACATGGAAAAATTGGTCTTTCTTTATAACGCCGGCCACGATCGCTGGCTCATCGACACCACGCCCTACCCCAACTATTAGTTGGAGATGGCACCCTTGGCTTTTAGCGATTCGAGCATGTGAGAGAAGGCATCGTCGTTGTATAAAAGATCCATGCCTTGAGCGACTAGACGGCTTATTTGGGCCTTGTCGCGATTTAGGAAAACCGCCACTTCAGTTACCGTGCGGCCGGCGAGCAAAACTGCGGCGGTGGCTAGAAGCCTTCGCGCCATAACCAATTCCTGCCGTCTACTTTTACCAACTAATTGGTCCAAAGAAACGTTCATGAACAGGCTTGTGCGATCAGCGAGCGTCGCCACCGATGATTTTTTCGCGGGCCTTAGCGGCAGATTGGCCTTCTGGAAAATTTCCTTGGAGTTTTCCAAGCTCCCGCCTATGCCCGGCCACAGCTCATCAATACCGAAATCGTCAGGCTCTAATGCGGCCGATTCCACGAAACGACCAAAGGCGCGGCGCTTGGTGTCCAAGTCGCCGGGAAATTGTTCCAATACTTCCTTCGTAGAAATGAAATCGAAAAAATCGGCCGACATCCCCATGTAATACCCATGCGAACTCCAGGGATAAAGCTCAGGCCGGCGAAGATGACCGCCGCGCACCGGCCATAAATGGACGCTCCGAACAACGTCGATCAGAGTTCGGTCGTCGAACACCATGGAGCGAAAACGTCCGCGAAAGAGGTGCCCCACCCTCCCCAATTTTTGGTTCATTCTCGCTGAATGCTTGCCATGAAGCCGCTGAATGATGCGCGAGAGCATCAGTCGATTGGGCCGCACTACCAACCGAACTTCGTGGTCTCTGAGACAAAATGCATGAACTTTGAGCAAATGATCCCGCACCATTTGCCGAAGCAGCATGAGATAACTCCGATAGTCATCGTCGTCGGAAAACAATGAAGCACCGCCATTGGCTTGTGCCACCACCAAATGAAGATAGTTTAACCAACTAATTCTGCGGGTTCTTGGCAAGGTAGATTCCTATTGGTCCATACAGCACCTGGCATAAGGATCGGAATGATAAACCCTCCTGGCCGAGGACGCCGAGCCGAAAATTAGATGATAAACTTCAGCCGGCTCTTCCGCAGGCCAGGAGGGTTTATCATTCCGATCTTTATGCCAGGTGCTGTAGCCCCCCCAATTTATACCAAAAACTATAGGCCAATCTTTGCCAAGCTAGGATTTTTAGCCTATGGCCAAGTTTATCGACGTTGTTACTTCGATTACTGATGAGGGTCGCCATGGCTCGGCAGTTTCTTGAAAGTTTAGAAAATTATTTCAAACAATTTATCGATGAAGACACGCAATACCGCATTGAAGCTATTGCCAAGCAAGAATCCAACGAATTTGGCGTGGATCAATTTGGCTTTGACGCTAAGACCCTGTTTGCCATCGCACCCATGATGATTTGGCTTTACCGCCAATATTTTCGCTGTGAGACCCTGGGCGCGGAGCACATACCATCTGGCCGCATGATGGTTATTGCCAATCATTCCGGCCAGCTGCCCTTTGACGGCGCCATGATAATTACTTCCTTTATCCTAGAGCCCAAGCACCCTCGATTTCTTAGAGGCATGGTGGAACGATGGACCTCCGAGATCCCCTTCGTTTCTACTTTTTTATCTCGCTCAGGCCAGGTGGTTGGAAGCCCTTCTATCTGCCAGCGACTCTTGGAAAAAAATGAGGGAGTAATTGTGTTTCCCGAGGGTGTGTCTGGCATCGTCAAGCTCTTTTCAGAGCGTTACCAGCTCACCAAATTCGGTTCGGGGTTTATGCGCGTGGCCCTGGCCGCCCATGCGCCCATAGTGCCGGTGGCATTGATTGGCGCCGAAGAGCAAGCACCAGCAATCGCCAATCTTGCGCCGCTTGCCAAAAAGCTTGGTATGCCGGCCTTGCCCTTAGTGTTTCCTCAAATTTTGCCTTTACCCTTGCCGGTAAAATATCGCATCTATATTGGCCAGCCGCTGAATTTTTCCGGCGATGGGACGGAAGACGATTTAGAGATTGGTACCATGGTGCAGGAGACGAAACATACGATACAAGAAATGATCAACGATGGGCTGAGAAAGCGTAAACACATCTTTTTTTAGGTTGCGGCGATGATCACACGGGAAAAAAAAGCACGGGTTTTGTCGGGAATCCAGCCCACAGGAATCTTGCATTTGGGCAACTATTTGGGAGCGATTGCGCAGTGGGTGGAACATCAGGCTGAGCATGACAATCTCTTTTGCGTAGTAGATCTCCACACGCTAACCATACCGGAAAGCATGAGCGCAAAAGAACGCTATCAAAAAACCAATGAATATTTGGCTCTCTACCTGGCCTGCGGCATCGATCCAGAAATTTCCACCATCTATATTCAGTCTCAGGTGCGCGAACTCTCCGAGCTCACTTGGATATTAAATTGTGTGACACCCGTCGGCTGGCTGGAACGCATGACTCAATACAAAACCAAAGCCAAGGGTCTGGAGAGCATAGGCTGCGGCCTGTTGGATTATCCCGTGCTCATGGCGGCAGATATTTTGATCTATGATACGGATCTGGTGCCGGTGGGCGAAGATCAGAAACAGCATTTAGAGTTGTCTTGCGAAATTGCCCGGCGCTTTAATGGCTTGTTTGGCGAAACCTTTAAGATCCCCAAAATCACCATGCCCAAACTTGGTGCACGGGTCATGGGGCTTGACGACCCCAGCCAAAAGATGAGCAAAAGTATAGGCGAAAAAAAGCCGGGGCATGCCATCGGATTGCTGCACAGTGAAGCGCAGATCAAAAAAGCCATCATGTCGTCGGTTACCGACTCGGGCCAAGAAACCCGCTATGATTTAGCCTCGCCCGGCGTAAAGAACCTCTTAAACATATATTGTGCCCTCACAAAAAAATCCCCCGAGGTGGCAAGCCGTGAATTTTTAGGCCAAGGCTACGGCCACCTGAAAAAAGCGGTGTTTGAAGCCGTGATGGAAGCGATCATTCCCATTCGCGCCCATTTCGATAAACTAATCGGCGATCAAACCTATCTCATGAAGATCGCCAAAATAGGCGCCGACCGCGCCTCATCCCTGGCCCAGCAAAAAATGCTCGAAGTGCGCAAAAGGGTGGGCGTTCACTAAGTTGATTTTCTCCAGCCCATTACAGCGCATATCATAAAGATCCGAATCGGTAAGCGCAGGAGCTTTGGCCAGGATTTGGTGAGCGATGAGCGATAATATCCGGCATATTAGCGCTGGTAGCGAACCAAATATTGGTCAAAGAAACAAGCTCAATGGTTCGGATCTTTATGATATGCGCTGTATTATCTCATTTATTTGCATGACAGATTGTTTAACGAAATTTGGCCTTTAGCCGCGTTTTAGCGGTATTCTTTTGTTGGTTTTTACTCTTGGCCTCGCGTCAGAGAAATGACAAACAAAGGAGAGCTCAATGCGGCAAAGACTGCATATTATACTGACATTATTGTCATGTTGTTTCTTATATTTAATGCAAAGTTGTACATCGGATATGTCTACCGATGAACAAGACCACACTGAGGCAAGAGATAGCAGTGGCGAAGGAGAAGCCCTTATCGATCGTGAAGAAGATGAGGAGGACGAGCTCGCATTGCCGGTAGAACCTGTGGTCGCTCCCGTAACACCGGTAGCGCCTGAGGTCCCCTTACCTCCACCAGCCCCACTCGCGCCGTGGGGTGGTGGCGGAGGTGGTGGGGGGGCTTAGGCAACTCCGATGTTGAGAGAGAGCATCACCATCCGGAAGAACCACACGGCAAATGCGGCGATGGCAAACAAGAAGTATTGCCCGATTCACACAAATGCAAATATCGGCTCTTTGGCTCC
>DASPVU010000190.1:0-5551 GCA_035622215.1 Myxococcota bacterium
TTCATCTTCCTTTGGCTCAGGTTTTTCGTGATGCGCTCGTTCGGCCGGAGCTGGTTTTGGCTTTCTGCGAACAAAACTTGCGGGTCTTCTCACATGGCCCACGTCTATCCGCCGCCCCGTGTCAACCGCTGTGCTTTTTCGTTCGTCAGGGGAAGATTTAGGATTTTCATTGTCAGTTTTTTTTGCGTCCATGACCTTATTTTCCGTTAACCAAAAAGCTCGCGCACTTTCTCGAAGAAGCCTTTGTTTTCAGGATGGGTCTCTTCGTGAGAAATTTCGCCAAATTCTCGCAAGAGCTCCTTTTGCCGTGATGATAGCCTCTTGGGCACTTCTATTTTCACCCGCACGAGCTGATCACCGCGCTTGTTATTATTGCCGCCACGCATTCGCACAATGCCCTTTTCCTTTAATCTGAAGACCGCACCGGATTGCGTACCAGCTGGAATGGTCATTTGCACTTTGCCATCAAGGGTTGGCACATCGATTTTTGCCCCAAGCGCAGCCGAGACAAAGGAAATGGGCACTTCACAAAGAACATTGTTGCCATCTCGCGCGAAAATCGGATGTGGCTCAATGGCGATGGCTACATATAAATCGCCGCGCGGACCAGAAAATAGGCCGCCCTCGCCTTCACCGACATAACGCAGTTGCATACCATCTTCTATGCCCGCGGGCACCTTGACCTTAATGGTGCGGCTAACTTGCTCGTAGCCACTTCCGTGGCAGGCTGTGCAAGGATGGGTGATTTTGGCACCGCTGCCCCCACAAGTCGGGCAGGTTTGCGCAATAGCAAAGAAGCCTTTCTGCATACGGATTTCACCCGTACCGCGACACGAACTGCAGGTTTCCTTTTTCGTGCCAGGCTTGGCCCCGCTCCCCTTGCATACGGAACAGGCTTCATTGCGCCGAAGGGTAATCTCTTTTTCACAGCCAAAAGCCGCCTCATTAAATTTGACGCTGAGGTCGAAGCGCAAATCGGCACCGCGTTCTGCGCGGCTTCTTTTCTTGTTGCTGCCGCCGCCAAAAAAATCGCCGAAAATATCACCAAAAATGTCTTGGATATTGATGCCGCTTACAACATCCTCGCCCATGTTTCCCATACCAGCATGCCCAAACCGGTCATATTGCGCACGCTTCTGTGCATCGCTGAGAACAGCATAGGCTTCCGACGCCTTCTTAAATTGTTCTTCTGCGTCTTTATTTCCAGGATTTTTATCGGGATGGTATTTGTGGGCAAGCTTGCGATAGGCAGTTTTGAGCTCACTCTCAGTGGCATCACGGGCTACACCCAAAGTCTCGTAATAATCTTTCTTGTCCGCTGGCATGAAAATTCCTGATAATCTGCACTAATCTATTGACCCCAACCATAGCCATGAAACAGCCATAGGACAAGCGGGAGACCCGCCAACTGCGGCCCCTCTCCGACCACTTAAATTGTGGCCCAGATCGCCAAAAAGAGCTATGTTGCTAAGGAAGCGATTAGGAGAAGGAAAATGCCACTTAACGAAAAAGAAATGACTTATTTAGAGGAACATATTCCAGAGCTTGCGGAGGTCGCTTTCAAACAAGCCTATTGGGCGGCGCTGGCTTCTGGCAGCAGTGTTTTGATGAGCGAAAACGGCAACTTAGTCGAAATATCCCCGGACGGCACACGAAAAATCATCAAACCCCTTCCCAAAGCGACACCAGTAATTCCAGGAACGAGGCTGACACGCCGATGAAAACGGAAATTCCGCGCTTGCGCATGTTCGCTGGACCAAACGGATCAGGAAAGAGTACTTTTAAAACAATGCTGCGTCGCGAACTCGTGGGTATCTATGTAAACCCAATCGTCGTATCCGCCATCAATCCCTATGCAATAAAACGCGTCAATTTAACCTTTAGAGAAGACATCTTGGAAAAAATCGATCGCTTCGCCAAATCACAAGGCTTAACTCGTTCGAGCTTCCTCGCAGCCGCCGCCTTGCATGAACTGAAAAGAGCCATGTTACAGCGCATATCATAAAGATCCGAACCATTAAGCTTGTTTCTTTGGCCAGGATTTGGTTCGCTCTTCCCGCTAATATGCCGGATATTATCGCTCATTGCTCACCAAATCCTGGCCAAAGCTCCCGCGCTTACTGGATCGGATCTTTATGATATGCGCTGTAAAGAAGTCAAGCGCGTAGAAGCACCGTCGCCTTGACTGCTACATAATATATGCTAATTTGTTGCGTGTTAATTGATAAATTTATGATGGTTATATAATGCAGGGTTATTTTATTGGTTTTTTTGCCGCGCTTTTTTCCCTTTCTATTTATGCAATGGATGAAACGGGGGCGTTTGAATCTGAAGCAGAGTTTCAAGAATACCTCAACGATAAATTTGAGGCTTTTGTCATTGAGACTGGCTGCAATGCTGTTTCAGCAAAGGACGAAGGAAAGGCGTTGGCTACTAGAGGGGTCGAAGTCATTGTCATCGCAGAAGCGCATAGAAATTCTCATACGCGCCGGCACAATCGTGTCATCGAACATCTGATCACTGAAGACACAATTGTTGCCGTTGAAGATGATTGCTTAAAGGTATTCGATCCAGAGCTGGAACTTCCTTCTCAATTGAAGTACGTCGACAAAAATATCGCAAAAAAGGCAACCATTGTAGGATGGGATCATCCTATGATCGTTCACGCAATGGAGGGGTTATGCGACGGACTTTTGGATGTAATCAAAGTAGCTACCTGCCGTGAACGAGATGCATATAAGGATGTAAAGCGTGTATTAAAGGAACAAAGCGAACATTATAAAAAAGCGCGGCAAAATTGCGTAGAGGAAAGCAGGATAAAATTGTTAGGCGATCTAGCAATAATGGTTATTAATCAATACATGAATACGGCTGTTATGTTAAGGCAGCTTAATACATGCCAATTCGATTGCTATCTTTCACAGATAAAGAAGTTCCAAGAGCAAGTTGCGTTTACCGAAGAAGGTTGGATACTGCGAACAGCCACCCTCAATCACACGAGAGATTATGCTTGTAGCGGAAAATTCAAAAGAGCCATTTTTGTCACCGGCCGCTGGCATGCTGATGAAATGGCAAAAAGCCCATTCAGAAAATTTGTGACGAGCTTTTATGATTCTTTTGGCCATCAGAAAATTCTATTGTTGCTAACCCCGCTCGAGCTTTCGGAAGAAGAAGATCCCTATTTCGAAGGAAAAGAAGAAATAGATTCGCTGTTCGATCGGCTCTCCAAGAACCGCACAAAGCATGCGAAGTTTTTTGAAAAGATAAAGCTGGCCATAAGCGCTTGGGAAAAACAGGCGCAGTAATCTTACAAACTACAGGCCAAAGGGCGTCCCAGCTTTTTTTGTCGCTTGATCAATTGCGGCTCCCATGGCGTGCGAGCAAGATATAACGGCTGTAGCGTCGATGGTTGTCATGTCAGGCAGGGCAGATGTGAACTTAGAGATAAGTGCATTCGTATTCATCCGGAACCTAATATAGTCGTCACTTGATGAAATGGTCGTATTAAGCGCCTGCCATTCGTATTCCAGCGAGGGATAGAACGAAGTTATGTCGGCGGCCTTGCAAGCTGTGGGCAGCGCCCCCACAGCCGTATTAAAGGGAGTAATTTTCGTTTTCGTTTTCGGTAACGATACAGGCGATGGTGCTTTGGGCGCAGGAAGCGTAGTGGGAGGCGCCAATGGCAGTCCAAAATGGCTAAGCACTTTATTCTTTTCCGCATCTATTCTGTTAAATAAAATATCTATACAATTTTGCTTTATGGACACGAGAGACTGATACTGTTTGTCCTGAGCTAAATTGTATTTTTTAATATCAGCATCTGTAAGGCTTGGATCTCCAAGATTGATAATAGCTGGCGCTGTTGCTAACTCATAATTAGACAGCGAAGTAATTACTCGAGCTCCAATAGCGTTGATCTTTGAAACAAATTTCTGAGCTTCAGGTGCGTTTTTTACTTCGCCCTGAAAGTTATCCCAATGACTGCCTAAAGAAGAATCCGTAGGCAGCAATGCAGGCTTACATGCCGACGGAAAACTGCCTAGAGAGACCCTTATTGGTGGGCTAGAAGGAGGCGATGAAGGCGGAGATGGTATCGGGCGACTAGAAGGAGGCGATGAAGGTGGAGATGGTATTGGTGGTCTAGAGGGAGGCGATGAAGGTGGAGATGGTATCGGGGGACTGGAGGGAGACGATGAAGGCGGAGATGGTATCGGGGGACTGGAGTGAGGCACTGAAGGTGGAGACGGTATCGGTGGACTAGAGGGAGGCGATGAAGGTGGTGATTGCGTATTAGTACTTGGAACCCCTCGCTGACTCAACCCAGGAATCTCCTCACGCTCGTCACGTGTTCCACTTCGTTCACTACCTGTGCCTCCGCAGGACACTAAAAACAAAATATATAGAATTACATGTATTTTCATTGTCAGCCATTCATTAGTACGCCGCAATATAATGCTTAACGATTGCTTTATTTCTAAGCCGCAGATCTTTTAATAGGCAGATTCGGGCATGGGGGGAAGGTGGTGAATGAAAGTTTTGACGTCAAGGAGGGCTTTCTCTGGGATGGCGTTTTCGGTTATGAAATTGCGGTCGGTGTCGGTGTAATATTTGATGCGGATATTGGATTTTTCTGAGGTTTTTTGTCCGATACTTTTGAGCAAGGCGGTGTCGTTGAAATCGTCCTTGGTGCTGATCAGGAACATGGTGGGTTTGTTGATCTTGGTTAGAAGAGCCAAAGTGTTAACGCTCGCATCTAGCCAGGTTTGCCAGAATTTAACGCTGGCGCCGCGGGTGTGACCATGTTCCGGAAACTTCTGGGCTTTGAGCGAAGTGAAAAAATCCACCATGCTTTCTTTGCGGTTTAATAGTTGGTTTTTTTCATAAAGGCTCTTTGCATGTTCCGCAGCTCGGTTCAGCCCTTCCACCCACATAGTTTCCAGATCGCCGATGATAGGGGAAAGCAATACGATGCCGCTCGCGTTGCCCGCGCACGTAGCCAGTGCTATGGCTTGCGCTCCTTGGGTGGCGCTCATCAGCACTAGTCTAATGGGCTCAAAAAAACTTCGTACTTTGCTGACCGCAAATTGACAGGCTTGATCAATATCGGCGGACAACGCTTTAATGCCCATCTGATCGATATCCTGCTGATCAACGTTTCCGCAGATAGGGTTTTCGCTATGTTGACAGGTGCGCTTATCGTAACTGACGACAAAAAATCCTTGATTTGCCAGGGACTTAGCCCACTCCTCGCTCATATTGCGGCTATTGGCATAGCTATTCACGCCGTCGCCAGAAACCTCACCCAAGCGTGAAGCATTACCCGAGGCAGGAGCAATTAACACAATAGTTTTTGGCGCGGCGGGGGAAGATGGGTGATAAATATCCGCATTGACCCAGGCTGTTCCTCCTGCCAGTTGCAAGGGTAATTTTTCCGTCACTTTGCGATGACGCACGGGCTCTCTCACCACTTTCTTTTGCGGCGGCGGCGGCGGCAGGGGCATCGGCTTTGTCGTTATCATTGGCGCCTCTTTGACTTGCTCCACCGATTTGC
>DASPVU010000191.1:0-8974 GCA_035622215.1 Myxococcota bacterium
TTTCTCGTCAACCCCAGACCGTAACTATAGGTATTTAAACCAGGCCGTAAGATTGAAGAGTCTATATAGTAAGAGAATGGCACGACACGGGGCGCACCCTGTGCATCACCAATTATAAGCTCGCCCAACTGGCTTCCCACCGGCAAGGGTGGGTTGTCTAAAAAAAATCTCCCCATGGGTAGGGTTTTCTTAAAGTACTTGGCATTACGTATGCGGATTTCTACTTCGCCCTGAGTCTTCAGCGCGCCGACAAAATCCATGGTGGGATAAGACAAAAATTCCGGTATATATTTATAGCTTTTTTCCAATCGCACTCCAAATACCGGTAAAGACCAAGTTGAACCGTCGGTAAAAAAATCGCCTACGGTAAGAAATAAATTATTTTTCGGAAAATCCACCGTGTAAGAACTATTGAGTCTCACCACACGGCTGTTGTCCCCCACTCGAGCCAAAAATGTATTAGTGAGCAAGCCATATTTTGAAGTAAATACCGCTTTGTGATGTGATGAAAAACTGGCTTTTTTCTGTAGTGGTTCATGGAGAAATAATAATAAATAATTCCAATAGAAAGCTGGCTCGGAAACCCTTTGAGTCAAGGGCAACATGTCGTTTTTGACGATAGCTAACGGCAAAGACTCTTCGGGGACAGTGATATGGAAAGACAAACTTGAAAGATCAATTTGCGGATTAAATTCCTCAGGAACGAAGACAAATTTCTCATTAAAGAACTCGTTGACTCTCTCGGATGAAGAGCCTTGCCCGATGCCGAGATTCTTCCAATCAGACTGAGCAAGCCAGATTTCTTCCTTCCTTTTTACCACCGCAACAATGCCATCCTTTTTTTCTCCATAAATATAGAGATCAACATACAAGAGCTCCGAGGCATCGCTGTTGTCGTTCGAAACCGCAGACATGGACAATGTTAGAGCCGCAAAAAGAGCGCAAACTTTTTGATTAGAGAGCAGCATGTGATAATGAAATCGGTCCAAGGAAAATTACCGCGTCGCTCAAAGACTGATCAACTTCTCACGGTTTCGCGGCGGCTACTTTGGTAATCGGCGCATCTTGATCCGATGCTTTGCGAGAGAGCTTGGCAAAGGAAAGAGGAATAGTGACCGATTGCTTTTTCTCTTCCACCGGATCGACGGCGGCGTAACTAATAGCGAGACTTTCTGGCGTGGTCTTTTTTGCGAAAGGTATAGTGAAACTTAGCGTGGTTCCTGGAAGAACATATTGCCAATCGCCACTCCTAAATGCCGGTATTTCCTTAACCGTAATGTCCCTAATTTTGATAAATTTACTCCCCTGGTTAGCTAAGGAAAGGACAATACTATTGTTTTGCTTCGCGAAATCGGCGGACCAGCTTGCACGCTCAATCGCCTTGAACTGTGTCCCGGTCACGAACACCGGAACCGTCATGTTCAATAAAAATGTCACGATTGAATTGGTATTGTCTGACGTCGTTTTGTATGGTCGTTCAACAATAAACAACCGATAAGCAACTTGCTTGGTCCCTTGCGGGGGGCTTTTTAAAACCAGACGAAATTTCTGTTTGGAACTAGGCGGTATTTTAGTTGCCAAAGGCAGAACAACAATCTCACTTGTATCGGAATAAATGTCTTGGCCTTCGTCCTGCTCCCATTTTTTAAGGCTCACTTCGAAGGCCTTTGTTTCACTTGACTGATTCTCCATAATGACCTCTTGCACGGTCACCTTAGAAGACAATTCTAAAAATACTGGATTAATTACTAAATAGGACAACGCCGGCGATGCCATAAGAAAATATATCAAAAACGCAACACAAGATTCTTGGTAAACTGTATCTCTCTTCGCTCCGTGCATCTCAGGCCCCCCACACGACCCAAAACCGATCTAATAGATTTTGAAGACATCCTCTTAATTTCGCCTTGCTTAGTGTAATCGAATTCTCGGCCCTATTTTAAATACTTTCGATTTTTTTGCGCGTATCTTTTGTGGATAGCGAGCCATGTCTTTTAGTAACGTGTTCGAATTGTTCGTGGCTTTTGTACTTGGAGGGGGCTGCCTTCAGATACGGCCGATAGCTCAATTTCATAGATTATTGCCTCCAGCCTTTTCTAAGCTGCCAAGAATATTTCACGCACAAAACATTGACCACGATCGTGGGGGATTGCTAACATAGTTTTAAGAAGGAACTCAAATGTCGGTAATCGGCGTAAAATTTCGTGCTTACCCGTCGCTCGAGCAGCGGCAAAGACTCAGCCAATGGATGGGTTGTACGAGAGTTGTGTGGAACGCCAAGTGTGACGAACAAGAATACTTCTATCGCTTCAAAGCTAAGTTCTGCGCTATCACCACAAAAACTCCCATCGATCAGAGTTATAGCCAGTTCAAAAACGAAGAAACTACGCCATGGCTTTATAACTGCCCAAGCGTGCTATTGCGAAACACCATGTGTACCTGGAAGGAGACCTTTGGCAAGTTTTTACAGGGTGAATGTGGGAAGCCAAAAAAGAAACGCAAAGGACAAAAAGAATCGCTATGGTTTACCAAGGAGATTTTTCGCTTTGAGAAAAATGGGTTGCTCATTGGTGGCAAAAAATTCGATTTAGGTGAACTGAAATTCAAAGCTCATCGGCCGTTTAAAAGTCCTCATTCAATTCGTATTAAGCGGGAAGGCGGCCATTATTACGTTTCTTTCAGTTATGAGTCTAATGCCGGTCACCAAGCGACAGCCGTTGATACTCTAAATCATCTCCAAAGCAGCTCTCGAGAAGCCCTTGAGAAGGCAGTGGTGGGTATCGATCGTGGCGTAAAAATTGCCGCACATACGGGAAATAAGAAATTTAGCCCACCAGTAATACATGAAAAAAGAAAGACGACTTTGCATCAACAGATCCGAAGTTTGCAAAAACGCTTGAGCCGCCAGCTCAAAGGTTCTACACAGCGAGAACGAGTCAAAGCGCGCATTAAAAGCAAATATAGACGCATTACTCATATGCATCGTGAGTTTGCTCATCAGACATCTCATCGCTTGATTAAAAGCAACCACAAAGTTCTTGTATTTGAGGACCTTTCAACGAAAAATATGACGCGTCGCCCGAAGGCCAAGAAAGATGCGCAAGGTAAATTTCTACCGAATAAAGCCAAGGCCAAGGCGGGCCTAAACCGCGCAATATTGGACAAAGCTTGGGGGCTTTTATTTTTATTTTGTAAATACAAAGCAGAGAAATATCTCAAAGCGGCATATAAAATACCTGCTCAATTCACCAGTCAGGAATGTGCAGATTGCGGCCACATTCACCCGGACAATCGAGTAAGCCAAGGCGTTTTTCGGTGCACTCATTGCGGCCATACTGACAATGCCGATGCTAATGCAGCAAAGGTAATAAAAAAACGAGCAATCAACTTGATTTTAGACCCTGGAACGGGGTTGTCCGATGGCGGTGTTCTTATCGCTAACGGGCAGAGGGCGCTGAGCTTGCGTAAGACTAGAAAGACGAAAACCTTCCTAGCAATAAGCGATGACGCGTCAAAAAAGACGAAGGAAATGGCATTAGCTGCATGACTTCAGAAGCTCATTAGCTTTAGCTATGAGCAGTTCACTGGCAAAATTCTGCACATAACCATCTTCGGGCCCGCCATACGCAGTCAAATCCATAGGCACCACCTTCGTCGAAAGAAACAGCGCCGTCCCCTCTTTAGTAATGCGAAATTCGTGAACGTCAGACGTAAAACCTTTGTGCGCCTTTACCGTTTTTATAACCTGATAACTGTTGTCGAGAATATAAAAGCACGAACCCGGTTCCGACGAACCTGCTGGCACGCTGGTGTAGCCTGGCGGTGTCGCGAGAGTGCCTTGCCAAAATGTGAGCACCGGATTTCCTTGCCAAGTTTGAACTCGAAAATCCAAATTCATCAGATTAGGATTGGAGAGAGGCCGAAACCAAACTGGATTGCCGTCATCATCAATCATTAATGCGCCGGACTGTCCATAAATAGCTTCCCCCGAAAACGCATAGGGCGCCACCAGTATCAGACCCGATGACGTGCCTTCCTTGTAGGTATTAATGGCTACCTTCATGGGATGCAATTTGGGCTCACTCACAAAGCTCCACACGTCGGGAGAAACCAAAATGGGATCAGGTGTCGCGTGGCCAGTATTTGAAGGATAGGGCACAGTTCCACACGCGCCGCGTTGATATTCTTGTGGCAAAACATGCTCGAAAGCGTCGGTAGGTTCAAACGCACGGCATACGGGAGGTGCCTCGGAAGTCGTCGCACAAGTAATGGCGATCACAAATGATGTTGCAAACAGTCTTCTCATAGGAACTCCATTCCTATGAGCCATTCTAAAACAATTTTACGTTGACTAGTTTTTTTCCCAATCTTTTATTTTTTCCACCTTCGCATCAAAGTTTTCCACATGCATAATAATAATAAAATTAAATTTATTTAATTATTGTTCATATTATAGCCTGTGGAAAATGTGGAAAACTTTTTTCAATCAGATTTTCACTGAGTATTTCGCACCATGACCCTGTGGAAAACCTGTGGAAAAACCTGTGGAAAACCTGTGGAAAACTTTGCCCTGTGGAAAACCACCTCTCAAATTAACAGGTTTTCCACAATTGCCTGTGGAAAACTCTGAAAGCCAACATGCAAAAGACCGCGTTAATCGAAATTTCTGTGGAAAACCTGTGGAAAACTTTTAGATCATGCGCCTCGGATCGAAAGTTTTCCACAGGGCGGAAAAAATTGCTGATCTCTATAACCTCATGAAATTGCTGCAGAATTTTTGGCCAAATACGGAGTTTTCCACAGCCTGTGGAAAAGTTTTCCACAGATCTGTGACCTGTGGAAAACCTGTGGAAAACTCTTGGGTTTGCGCTGCACGGGTTGACAGATTCATTGAGCTTCTGATTTATTTTGATTGCTCCCCTTCCTGCGAGATCCAAGAAATGAAGCGTCTAGTGATTAATTGCTTATTTTGGTTGGCGTTATTCACATTCTCGAGCTTAGCTTTGGCGGACAGTTTTCAATGGGAACTACACAGGAAGCGCTCTGACATTTTGCAGCTTATCGGTAAAAGCAAACTCCACGCCATTGAGGCTTTTAGCGGCCAGCGGGAGATCTACCGAATAACTCAATTACTAGTTGTCAAAGGTATCGGCAAGAAAACCGTAGCAGATCTAGCCGAGTTAATTGGTTATCGATTTGAATATAGAGCTGAGCCATGGATGTGCTACAAGAAAAAATACTGCTGATCGATACAGCGCATATCATAAAGATCCGAACCATTACAGCGTAGACCTAACGGCTAGCAATATTTATGCTTGTCTCTTCGCCCAATTTTTTGTTTGCGATTCGCGCTAATATGCTGGATATTATCGCTCATCGCGCACAAAAACTTGGGCGAACATCCTGCACATAAATATTCCTACCCGTTAGGTCTACGCTGTAAGCTTGTTTCTTTGACCAATATTCGGTTCGCTACCCCGCTAATATGCCGGATATTATCGCTCATCGCTCACCAAATCCTGGCCAAAGCTCCTGCGCTTACTGGTTCGGATCTTTATGATATGCGCTGTATGCGCCGTATGTTAAATGCTGTATATATCCAATTTGTGTGAGAAACGCTATATGTTATATAAAAATCTTATAGAAGGAAAAATAGCTGAGGTTGAAGCATCGAGCGATTTTTGCCAAGCACAGATAGGAAAGATAGAAAAATACACTGATCTTATTCGCCTATGGTCGGCGACACATAATATCGTTTCAAAGCAATTAACCGAGCAAGATCTGTGGGAAAATATATACGATTCGATCTTTGCTCTATCGCAATTAAAAAGCTTGTTTTTCTCTCCGGAACATCTGGGGGATAAAATTATAGATGCTGGAGCAGGTGGAGGATTTCCTGGTATACCATTGTCGATTATTTTTGCCACAAAGCGATTCGTGTTGATTGATTCAGATCGAAAAAAATGTTCCTTCTTACGAGCGGCTAAAGCCAACTTGGGGCTCGATAACGTATCTGTGGTAAATAAACGACTGGAAGACCTAGAACCTGTAGGCTTAATTGTCACCAAAGCGGCATTTTCGCCGTCGCACGCTGGAACGCTTGCTATGGCAGCGAAGAAAGGTGCGAGCATCATAATTTGGTCTCTACCGAAATCGACCCACGATTTTGTTGCGGTCTTGCAAAATCATGACTGCGTCCTGAGTCAAAAAATTGGCTACACTTTACCGGGCGAAAAAGAGCGCAGCATATTAGTTTTTTCCAAGCTGTGAACGTTCCACGTGGAACAGTAATGGCCCAGATGTTTGAAGGGGTGTGGCATGGTGCTACATAGCCGTCACTCGCATTGCAGCTGGCTCGGCGAAGGCTGCGCACATTGGAGTATTGAACAATGGTTCGGACGAAAATGGCAAAAAACCGCAAAAATTTGAACGCAAAAATAACCATGGTGAACATTGAAGAACTACGCCCATCTTCAGTCCAGCCCAGATCGCAATTTGATGACGAAAAAATTGCGGAGTTGGCCGAAAGCATAGGCCAACACGGCATACTTCAGCCGCTGATCGTTCGCAAAAACCAAACGGGCGCGCTTGAAATTGTTGCGGGGGAGCGGCGTTTTAGGGCGGCGCACAAGGCGAAGCTCAAAAAGCTGCCATGCATCATTATGAATCTTGTAACCGACGACGCTCTCGCCGTCGCGCTGGTAGAGAACATCCAGCGCGAAGACCTAAATCCCATTGAGGAAGCGATGGCATATTTGCGCCTCAAAGAGACCCTAAAGATCAGCCAAGAAGATATCGCGAGCAAAATTGGAAAAGACCGCACGAGCATTGCCAATACCATGCGTCTGTTACGCTTACCTAAAGTTGTGCAACAAATGGTCGCAATGGAGCTTCTGTCTATGGGACACGCGCGAGCCCTCTTAGGATTAGACAGCGGCGATATGGTAGTTATGCTCGCGAAAAAAATTAATCGCGAAGGCCTTAGCGTCCGTCGAGTAGAAGCCTTAATTCGATCCATCAAAAGTGGCTATCAACCGACTGAATTGACAAAAACGCTCAATGTCGCGAAAGATGAGCGGGACCCTTTGCATAAGGAAATTCGGCAAAGACTTGAATACGCTCTGGGCACCAAAGTAACGTTGAAAAAAGAAAGTGGCGGTTATGCCATTGTTATACACTTTGCCAACACAGAGCAGCTAAACGGCCTTCTCGACAGTCTCGGCGTGGAGATTTAAAAAAGATCAATCGACAAATGTTTAAGCAGCAGATCATTGGCGATCTTGGGATCTAATTTACCCAAACTTTTTTTCATTACCTGCCCCATCAAAAATGCAAACACTTTGGTTTTTCCGTCGCGAAACTTGGCAACTTCAACGGGATTTTCTTGAAGCACCTGCTTGATGATGGCAGTAATTTCGTCTTGATTGCTTACTACCCGCCAACCGTTTTCCACGACTATTTCTCGCGGTCCGTTCTCTGGAGATTTCTCCATGATGGCAAATACTTTTTTACCGATACTCGAGGAGATTACCTGGTCGTCGACCAACTTCACCAAATCGGCAATATGAGTCGGTGGAATGTTTGAAGAAAACTGACCGAGGCCTTCTTCAATGTCCGCGCCCTTGGTGCTCCGCAAAACATCGTTAATTATCCAGTTTGCAAGACCCTTGGGATTAGCGTGATGCGCGACGGCATCCTCGAAGAAAGTGGCTAGCCCTCTGTCTTGCGATAACATGCGAGCGTCATGATCGTTAAGACCAAATTGCGTTTGGTACCGTTTAAATTTCGCGAGAGGAAGTTCGGGTAGATTACGGGAAATCTCGTCTAGCATGTGCTCTGGGATCTCAAGTGGCGGCAGATCGGGATCGGGGAAATAGCGATAATCGTGAGCTTCTTCTTTGGAGCGCATGGCTCGAGATTCCTTGGCGTTCGGATCCCAAAGACGAGTTTCCTGAACAATTTTTTTCCCCGATTCGAGTTCGATGATCTGTCGTCGCGCTTCAAAAGCAATGGCGAGGCCAACATATCTAAAAGAGTTAAGATTTTTTGTTTCTGTCCGAGTACCTAAATTCCTATCCGATGTTTTTCTTACAGACACATTGACGTCAGCCCTGAGGGAGCCCTCCTGCATATTGCCGTCGCAAATGCCTAAAAACGTAACTAATTGTCTTAGTGCTCTAAACGCTTCCATGGCCTCTTCTGGAGTACGAAGATCTGGCTCCGTGACCACTTCTAATAGCGGCGTGCCGGCTCGGTTAAAGTCAATATAACTTTTGTTAACGCCCTCGATATGGGTGCTTTTGCCAGCATCCTCTTCTATATGTATGCGTCGAATGCGAACCGACTTCTCGGCCCCGTTTAGCATAAAATTAAGACGACCATGTTCGCAGATTGGTCTGTCGAATTGGCTGATCTGATAACCCTTGGGCAGATCGGGATAAAAATAATGCTTCCGCGCAAAGATACTCGTACGATTAATTTGACAAGAAACCGCGAGACCCAATTTTACCGCGTACTCGACGGCTTTCTTGTTAATAACTGGTAAAACGCCAGGCAGACCGGCGTCGACCACATCGAGCAAAGAATTAGGCGGCGCGCCGTAAAGATTGGCTCCTTTGGAAAACAATTTTGCTGCCGTCGACAATTGAACGTGACACTCAAATCCGATGACAGTCTCATAGGATTCAAATGGAATATTCATGGTAGGCTCCCGAGGGGAATCTTAGACGTTTGCGCTCAGTCGGCATTTTATGATCCTTAAGCCGTTTGCACGTCTCTATAATATCGCTTTGCAACTCAGAAAAAGTGGCTGCACTCGCTGAGTCGCGAACAACTACAACCAAAATCTTGTCAAAAAAAAGACTGGGGTTTGTCCTAAGAATGTGACGAATTTGACGCTTGATTTTATTGCGCACATGGGCTTTGCCAACCTTTTTTGGCACGGTGATGCCTATTTTGCCCTCGGCATCATTTT
>DASPVU010000192.1:0-9621 GCA_035622215.1 Myxococcota bacterium
GATCCCGCGGTCAAGCCGCGGGACGATCTGAATGGATTAATTTATGCAACAAAATACAGTTTATTGCAGGCGCCTCAAGCAAGAATTAGAGGCTCTACCTGAGGCGCCAATACCTGGCTCTCTTGGTGAAATTATTTGGCGCAATATCTCGGCTCAAGCATATAGCGATTGGCTAGAAGTGGAGATTAAAATTATTAATGAAGAGCGCCTCGATTTAAGCGAAGAAGCTGAGCAGGAGCGGCTTTTTCGACAAATGCTCGCCTACCTGAACTTAGAAGATTTAGTGGAGTGAACTTATTCGCGAGATTTTCGGTAATATTAGGGATCTAAAACCCCAGCAAGAAAAGGCGATCCGTAGCCTGTTTGATGCTCACGTTGCTTCATTGGACATCGTGTCGGTGAGTCTCGCAAGGAAACTGTCCAATGCGGCCTTTATCAGCCGGCGTCAAGTCGGAGTATTGCTTAATCGCAAAGGCGAAGTGCATTCGGTTATGGTGGGTGATGCCACGCGTCTATATCTTCCCGATATTGGCCGATTGCGCGGGGCGAGCACTCGTTTACGTGGGCTGAGATTAATTGTCGCCCGACCAACTCCTCTTAACGTCTTGGACGCGCAATTCACCCTAAGTCATGATTTTAAAACCGACTTAGAAAAGCTGAGGCTTGACGCTGTGGTGGAAATCGATGCATGTCGAGACAAAGTAGACGGACCTTTGGTACTTGGCCATCTGGCCGTGGATAAGTTTCGAGATGAAGAAAAGCTCCTTCCTGTGATTCTTGGCTTTCGCTCGGTGCATGAGATTAAGACTTCGCTTTCGGATCTTATCGACAGCATCAACCAAGACTTACGCGATCACGGTCGCGCCAAGGAAGTGGCGCAGGCAGAAGAGAGCTTTCAAGATCGGGCGATTCTGGTTGGGGTTTACCAAACAGGTAAAAAGGAAGGGCAGATGTCCATGGCAGAGCTTTCTGAACTTGCCCGTTCTGCTAGGGTCGCTGTCGTGGAAAGCATCTTTCAGTGGCGTCCTAAATCCTACCCAAAGACTTTGATTGGACCAGGTAAACTTGAAGAAATTTGTTTGCGCGCGCTATCGCTGGGCGTAGAGACCCTAATCTTTGATTTAGATCTGACACCATCCCAGCTGATGAATATTACCGATCTAACCGATCTAAAAGTTTTGGATCGTACCATGCTGATCTTGGATATCTTCGCGCAAAGGGCTGTTACCCGCGAAGGCAAACTGCAGGTGGAAATGGCTCAACTTAGTTATTCCTTGCCCAGGCTGGCCCAAAAGCAGACGGGCCTTTCTCGCTTGACGGGGGGCATTGGGGGCCGTGGTCCTGGAGAAACCAAACTTGAAATAAATCGTCGTCGAGTGAAGGAGCGTCTGGCCCGGCTAGAAGACGAACTCGATCGTATTAGAAAGCAACGAGAGCTTAGGCGCAAAGTGCGAAAAGCCAATCTTTTGCCCACCTTGGCTATCGTTGGCTATACCAATGCTGGCAAGTCAACGCTCATCAACGCATTGTCAGGCTCCAATATCTACGCCAAGGACGAACTCTTTGCCACGCTCGATCCCCATTCGCGAAGGCTTAGATTTCCTCATGACCAGGAGGTCTTGATCACGGACACGGTGGGTTTTATCAATCACCTGCCCGAAAGCCTGATGAAAGCGTTTATGGCGACCCTGGAGGAGCTTAACGATGCAGACATCATGCTTCATGTAGTAGATATCGCAAATCCCAATTATCTTATGCAAATTCAGGTGGTTGAAAAGGTGCTCTGCGATCTTGAACTTGATGCCAAGAACACTATTCTTGTGATTAATAAGATAGACCAGCTATCAAAAGAAGAGCTTATAGAACGAAGAAAAACACTGCGCGGCCTAGCAATTTCAGCGGTCACGGGACAGGGCCTTCCGGACCTCATTGATACAGCCTCACAAATCCTTGTCGCCAAGGGCTCGCAAGCCTTAGAGAAACCGGGCGATTCCAGCAAAAAAGCGGCGCTTGAGGTGGCTTTTGATGAGCGCGGGCAAGAACGCCCTCGCTTTACAAAGCGTAATTGAGTTGCTAGGGGCAAGCCAGGTACCACCTAGAGCTTGTGTCGCAAACTTGCGGCTTTTAGCAAAAATCTCATGCCAAGTTAAGTATTTGTGAGGGTACCGGCCGGGCGTTTTAATATGTGACGCCTGTGCCTGGAAGCGCGGAATTTATTTTGGCTGTGCGTTAGGGCGAAATGGAAGAGTTTGTTATTGAATTGAGTCCCGAAGAGGAGCTGCTTAGGCAGGTAATTGAGCCCTTGCTCGAAAGTGAAGGTTTTGAGCTTATACGTATCAGGCTCAAGAAGTCGCGAGTAAAATCGATTCTGGCGATTTTTATTGACACGCTCAATCGCAAGAACGGCGTGGTCTTAGAAAATCTATCAGATATGTCTCGATTTTTATCCGACGTTTTAGATGCCAATTTTGCTGAAGGCGCAATTTTACGTGGGCGCTATGATCTGGAGGTTTCGAGCCCAGGGCTTGATCGACCACTGTCAAAGCCTTCACATTTTAAGGACGCGGTTGGTGAAAAAATTAAGCTGCGGCTCAAACTTGCTCACGAAAGCGGTGCAAAAAACCTGGGTGGTGTTTTACGAGAGGTAACACGCGAAGGCGTGATAGTTGAGCCCGATCATATGAAGGAAGAAAACCTTTCGATTTTTTATAGAGATATGGCCGAGGCCCATGTCGTCTTTGATTTCACCAGTCTGGATACGCATAAGACGGCCAAGGCAGGGAAATAGATTTTTGAAGGATGGTAATGGAGATAACCCATGAAACTTGAGCAACTGGATTTAGGTGCCGTGCTAGAGCAGGTTGGCCGAGAAAAGAATATCAGCAAGGAAGTTCTCATTGCGGCGCTAGAAGATGCTATGTTGAGCGCGGCCCGAAAAAACCTCGGTCTCGATGCCGATTTAGAGGCCAAATATAATGAAGATGCCGGCGAAGTAGAAGTTTACGAATTTCTCAGGATTATTAAGGACGATGGGGAAAAGAAGCCGGGCGAAATCTATTTTAAGGACGCCTTGAAACTGGATCCAGAGCTCACTGAAGAAGCGGTGGGAGAGGATCTCGGCGTTAAGCTCGAATCCAAGGAATTTGGTAGAATTGCAGCGCAAAATGCCAAGCAAATTATTGTTCAACGCGTGCGAGAGGCCGAACGATTAATTGTTTATAACGAATATAAGGACCGCAAGGGCGAAATCGTTACAGGAACGGTGCGGCGTTTTGAACGCGGCGACGTGATTGTCGACCTGGGTAGAGCAGAAGCGGTTTTGCCGACTTCAGAACAGATTCCCAAAGAGAATATCCGGATTCATGACCGGCTTGTGGCCTATGTGGTCGATGTATTGGAAGTGTCTCGCGGTGCGCAAATTATCCTATCCCGTACCCACCCCAATTTGGTGGTCAAGTTATTTGAGCAAGAAGTCCCTGAAATCGCTGAGGGCATTGTTACCATCGAAAACGCGGCGAGAGAGCCGGGATTTAGGACAAAAATCTCCGTTCGATCAAAGGACTCGGATGTGGACCCCGTGGGTGCCTGCGTCGGCATGAAAGGTTCAAGAGTCCAGGCCGTGGTGCAGGAATTGCGCGGTGAAAAAATCGATATTGTACCGTTTGATACCGATGACGCCCGTTTCGTCTGCAATGCCTTAGCGCCCGCTGAAGTGACTCGAGTTTTGATCAACGAAGACGAGCACAACATGCAAATTGTTGTTCCTGATGAACAGCTGTCTTTGGCTATTGGCCGACGTGGGCAGAATGTACGTCTAGCCTCTCAGCTTACTGGCTGGAAGATCGACATTCAACCTGAATCAAAGGCGGTCGCCGAAAAGGAAGATGCATGGATCTCCTTGTCGGAGCTACGTTCCATGTCGGAATTGCAGTTTCAAACGCTCTTTAATTACGGCATTCGCGACATTGAGAGCTTCATTGCCGCGGATGAACAGGCTTTAGCTAATATGCCAGGTTTTGAAGGCGCGGATGTGAAAGCATTGAAGCAAGAGGCCCAGGACATTTTGCAGCGAGAAAAAGAACTTAATGCCGATCGACTCAAAAAATTGAGAGAAGAAGCTTCCACGCTCATGGTCATTGAAGATGTCGCCGAAAAGCTTTTGGCAACGAATCAGGAAGAACAACTTCAGTTCTCTAATCTCTCTGATGAACAAATCGAAAGCTTAAAGCTTGCTGGCTATTTCGATTGGGTCGATGTCTTTTTGGAACGCAGTAAACAGCGCTTGAGTAATGTCGCTGGCTTTAATGAATCGCTTGCGGCAGATTTGCAAAAACGAGCAGAAGAAGTCCTTCACTCCTTGAATCCGCGCATAAAGGATATTTGAAGCTCTCGGGGACCAGGTTTATGGATACAATACGCACATGTTTGGCATGCCGACATAAAGCCAAAAAGCTTGAGCTATGCCGTTTTGTGCGTGCCAAGGATGGTGAAATTTGTTTTGACATTAAGGGTGATTTACCGCATCGGGGTGCATGGGTTTGCGCAAAAAAGTCATGCCTTTTTCGTGCCTTCAATAAGAAGCTCTTATTCCGTAGAGAGAAAACACTACCGATAGACCAGGAAGTTATGCTTTCACATATCACGGAAACGGTTAAAAAGAGCGCTCTGTCTACGCTAGGGTTAATCAAGAGACAAGGCAAGCTTGAGGCAGGAAGAGATGCGGTATGCCGCACCCTTGCATTAGGGCGCGCTATGGTGCTTATTTTAGCCAAGGATGTTTCAAAACGGTCAGAAAGAGAGCTTACGCAATTGGCGCTTAGGTCAAATACCGTTTCTACCGTTGAAACTTCCTTTGTTATGGAAGAGTTGGGCCAATGCTTGGGTCGGAAAAAAACGGGTGTTGTGGCGCTCATGGAAAGCCGTATAACAAATGAGCTTTTGTCACGTATAGACAAATTAAAAGGATTAGAGAGCTGATTTTTCGTATGCAATATTACGATGTTATTCGCTGCGAGTTTTTGCCAATAAAGATTGCGCAAGGCGTGGATGGAGCAGCGGCAAGGGGTGTAGGTGAATGGGTAAGGTACGAGTGCACGAGTTGGCAAAAAAGCTGAACATGTCCAATCAAGAAGTTATTGCCAAGCTCAATGCGAAGGGCGTCATAGTGCGCACCCATTCTAGCAGTGTTGATGAGGGCGAAGCCAAAAGGGCGCTTGGACTTTTGTCGGGTGGGGAGGCGGTCAAAGCCGAGAGGCCGCGGACCGTCTTAAGGAGACGAAAGGATCAGCCTGAAGAATCGCTCACAGTTGAGCACGGTGAAGAAGAGAGTTTTAGGAATGAGCCTGAGTCCAGATTGGTTACTGAAGAAAAGCGAGAAATTTCTACTCCGTCTTTAAGCGTTGTTGTCGACAAAACCGCTGAATCGGCCGAGAAGAAGGAGGAGGCTCAAAGAAAGCCATCCAGTGATCGTTCGAGTGCCGCCTTTCAAAAGGAAACAGCTGTGTCTTTGGCCCCAAAAGAATCCGAAGTCTTCCGTCCTCCCGTTAGCATACAACAGAATAAGGTAAGTCCTGAGCCTGCGCCGAGCAACGTCGTCAGAGTGATAGATGCCGAAGCGATTAAAGCAAGGTTGGCATCCGAAGGTCGCTCATTTCATCGGCGAGGTGGAGGACCACGACCAGGAGGAGCGCCATCTTCTGGACAAGCTCCTGGTCCGCGAGCGGGTCATGCTGCGGCGAGACCTTATGTGGCCGAACGCGAATCTATTCCTCAGGTGGTAGATTCGTCGGCAAGCCCGGACGCGGGGCAGCGCCCAGGCGGCAGGCCTTCGAAGAAAAAGAAGGGGGCTGCTGGTAGTTATTCGCGCGAGATGAGAGACACGTCTTCCGGCGGCCGCGAACTATGGCTCGCCCCTGGGCGTAAGAAGAAATCTGCGCTCAAAACCAAGGGCAAAGGGACGGTTCTTACTCAAGCGGCAGCTCATAAACGCGTGATTGAAATGACCGATGCGATCACGGTTAACGATCTTGCTCATAGAATGGCCATCAAAGCTGGTCAGGTCGTAAGCAAACTGTTGAGTATGGGAATGATGGTGACGGTCAACGAAGCCATTGATTTTGATACCGCCACAATTATTGCCAACGAATTCGGCTTTGAGATTAAAAACGTTGCTTTTGAAGAAACCAACCTGATCAAGGAAGATGTTGATTCCGAAGAAGATCTGAAACCTCGTCCGCCCATAGTTACGGTAATGGGGCACGTGGATCACGGCAAAACTTCGGTGCTCGATGCTTTAAGAGAAACGTCAGTGGTCAAAACCGAGGCTGGTGGTATTACCCAGCACATTGGTGCCTACTCGGTGAACACGGCCCATGGGGTTGTGACATTTTTAGACACCCCGGGCCATGAAGCTTTTACTTCAATGCGCGCGCGCGGCGCACATATCACCGATGTGGTGGTCCTGGTAGTTGCAGCTGATGACGGAGTGATGCCCCAGACCAAAGAGGCCATCGATCACGCCAAGGCGGCAAAGGTGCCCGTTGTGGTGGCAATCAATAAAATTGACTTACCCGATTCTAAGCCCGAAAGAGTTATGCAGCAGCTTTCTGAATATGGCTTAATTCCTGAAGAATGGGGCGGTGATACCCAGTTTTTTAAAATCTCTGCGCTTAAACGAATAGGTCTCGATGAGCTGGTTGAAGGTTTAATCGTTCTGGCGGAAATGCTTGAACTTAAGGCCAATCCCAACAAGCCGGCCACCGGTTGTGTGATAGAAGCCAAGCTCGACAAGGGGCGGGGACCGGTCGCCACCATCCTTACGCAGTCGGGAACTTTAAAACAGGGCGATTATCTGGTTGCTGGTGAGTGTATGGGACGCGTGCGTGCCATGTACGATTCCAATGGTAACAAGCTCGATTTTGCTGGCCCCTCAGTTCCCGTGCAGGTTCTGGGTTTGTCTATGGTGCCCACGGCAGGCGATCAGGTTAATGTTGTGCCCGATGACAAGACGGCTAAGACCATTGCTAACCATCGCGCGCAAAAGAACCGGGAAAAAGAACTGTTGAAGCATAAGAATGTTTCCTTAGAGACCTTCCTCGCCCAAGCGCCAACAGAAGAAGCGAAGACGCTAAAGCTCATTGTGAAAACCGACGTCTACGGTTCGGCCGAAGCCTTGACCGCGTCCTTACAAAATCTGTCTACCAAAGAAGTGAAAGTAGAAATCGTTCACTCTGGTGTAGGCACGATCACTGAAAGTAATGTGAATCTTGCCATGGCATCAAACGCCATTATTATTGGCTTCAACATTAAGGCTGATGGTAAAGCGCAGGCCTTGGCGCAGCAGGAAAAAATTGATGTCCGCTATTATTCAGTAATCTACGAAGCCATCGATGAAGTGCGCAAGGCTATGGCTGGCTTGCTCGCACCGTTGGTAGAAGAGCGCTATTTGGGCAAAGCTGAAGTAAGAATGATCATTCCCGTGTCCAAGCATGGAAAGATTGCTGGAAGCTATGTGCTCGATGGCAAAATTGTTCGCTCGGCCAAGGTCAGGCTTAAGAGAAAGAATCAGGAAATGTTTGTGGGCAGCATTGGCAGCCTTAAGCGCTTCAAGGAAGACGTGAAGGAAGTGAGCGCGGGTTACGAATGCGGTATAGGGCTTGATGGCTTTGGCGACATTCAAGAAGGCGATATATTGGAGTGCTTTGAGCTCAAGGAAGTGGAGGCCAAATTATCTGAGGCCCTATCCAAGAGTAATAACGCGGCGAAAGTTGGTGATACCGAAAACGTTGCGAGCGCTTCGCTCTAAGAGGGAATTGGCTGATGTCAGCTTTTCGCAAAGAAAGAATGGGTGAAGCGATCCGCAAGGTGATCACCCAAAAACTGATACGGGACACCTCGCCCATCCCGCAAGGGATTGTCACGATCAACCGAGTCGACGTGACCAAGGATTTTGCTTTGGCCAAGATCTTTTATTCCGTCTTTGGTAGTGACGTGAGTGAACAGGAAGCCTCGCATTTAATGAAAGAACATCAACCAGAATTTCGCTACGAGATCTCGCAAAAACTTAACTTGCGCCGCACCCCTAAGATCGAGTTTTGCTTCGACAAAAACACTGAGTATGCGTTTAAGATTAATGAACTATTAAATTCGTAAAGCGCATGTTTTGAATTTTTCAGAAGAGAATTTAGAAAAAAGGCTTATGACCGATAGTCATAAGCCTGCTGAGCCTTCAATTAGACGCTTATGATGATCTTTGTGAAAGAATAAGATCGCGGCACGGCTTACTTAGTGTGGTAACGACCCCGTCATAAAACTCACCACAAGTCTTCCTGAGTTCGCTAAGTCCCACCGTTTTGCAATTTTCTCGGTAGCAAAAAGCAAATTTATGTAGTGCCCTGAGGTCGCTTTCAGAGCATACTTCTGTTCGCTTAACAATGCGATCCCTATATTTGTTAAAATCATCTTTAAAGCAGTTTATTTCAACCGCTTCGCTAACGTTAATGTAGAGCTGTGATATCGCTTTTTTGTCCTGTTCAGTTTTTTCGGTTTTTTCAGTCTTGGTTTTCTCGTCCTTGCTGTTATCTTCCTTAGTAGAAGGCTCACCGCACGCACCTAGAACAACCGCAACCAAACCAACAAATAAGTACCTGAATTTACTCATAATTCATACTCCAAGAGAGAATATATGATACGTTATGTATCACGTAATAGTACCCGCATTAAAGACAATGTCAATACGCTATATTTAATATACACTTAATCTTTCCAATCAAAAAATTGCGATGTGCCATAGAAATGATGGATAATAAAGGCGGTCAGGGATTGGTTTTGACTTGTTTTGGGGGGCGACATGAAGAAGGTTGTTTTATTAGGGGCGTTTTTTTTTGGTAATTTGCTGGCTGCCGCGGTGGTGGTTCCTGGGCCTACTGTTGAATGTAGATTCGGTGGAGTCCTTGAGAATAACCGGGCTGGATTGGATGAAGCGGTGACTTATGTTCTGGTGCCGGGCACGGGAGTCTCGGGCGATTTCGATCCTTATGAGTTTGTGTTGACCATGTATGCTGACTACTTCTCTGTAGAGGTCTACCTAGATGGTGATGCATTGAGCAGCATGGATCTGCCCATCGCCAATGTCCTTGCCCTTCCCATTGGCGCCACGATCTTTGGTCTTAGCACCGTATATCACGAAGAAGTCGATGAATTTGTTGCGCTACAGTACGAATGCCTCCGAGCGTTGTAACACTCGTGAAACCGATTTAACGAGCGGCTTTGAAAATAGCCTTCGTCTATTTATTGCATTCATGTTGCCGAAGGACGTCGCTTCAGAGCTTGCCAAAATTCAGCAAGACATCATCAGGCGCACGGGCATTGATGGCAAGAAAACTCCTGGGGCTTTCTTGCATATTACCTTGATCTTTTTGGGAAACCACACCGAAAGCAGCATGCAGGAAATCGCTAGACGCTTATCAAAAATCGTGTTTCCCGATATCTTCTTGACCATGCAGTCTATCGAATACGTAAGCCGTGGCATGCGGGGGCTGATTTGGGCGAGCGGTGAGCAGTCGGAGTCCTTACTTGAGCTAAAAAGAGCGCTAGATATAGCAGTGGCGGGCTTACCAATTC
>DASPVU010000193.1:0-8909 GCA_035622215.1 Myxococcota bacterium
TCCTGTGCTACCGCTTCTTCCGGCAACTTGGCTTCTGCAGGTGATTGTTCAGCTTCCTTCGCTAGTTTTGCATAGCTAGTTTTCTTTTCTCTCGTTATTCCAGACCCAGCCTCAACAATAGTCGAAAGCATCAAAACCACACACGCCAACACCCATCCCATTCTCATGTCAAACCCGCAGCTAAAGCCGAGCGGAATCAAAACCAACAGGCCAGTGCAATTAATCCGAGCGTTAGCGATTAAACTCGGTAGAGGCCGGCGCCCCAGACGAAGCCGGCGCCGATGGCGAGCAGCAAGATCAGGTCGCCGGGTTTGAACAGGTGTTTGCGGTTGGCTTCGTCGTAGGCCAGGAGCAGAGATACGGCGGAGGTGTTGGCGCAGCGGTCAAGGTTGATGAGAAAGCGGTCCGTGGGGAGATCGAGGCGATGGGCGATTGCTTCGATAATGCGCAAATTGGCCTGATGAGGCACGGCGAACTTGATGTCTCGAAGGTCGATTTGGTTATCGTGGATGATTTTTTCCACGGCTTCGCATACGGCGCGCACGGCGAATTTATAGGTTTCGCGGCCGTTCATGATGATTTTGTCGCGTCGCGGTTTGTCGGTATCGATGGGCGAGAATGAGCCGCCGTCAGGTATACAAATGATGTCTTTGAGGCGGCCGTCAGCGTAAAGATCGATGTCCATAAAGCCTGAATCGGAGATGCTGTTTGCCGAGACCACTGCCGCTGATGCGCCATCGCCAAAAAGAACCGCCGTGTTGCGATCTTGCCAGTTCACGATGGAAGACATGGCTTCTGAGGCTATTACCAGGATATTCTTATACGTGCCGCTTCTGATGAAACCATCGGCAATGCTTAGCGCATAGAGGGAGCCCGCACAGGCTGCAGCCAAATCAAAAGCCGGCACATTGATGGCGCCGAGTTCCTTTTGAATCAAACATGACACCGTGGGGAGCCGAAAATCTGGCGTTATCGTTGCGGTGATGATCAGATCGAGCTCCGAAGGCGCAAGATTGGCCATGGCCAGCGCTCGTAGAGCTGCTTTCAAGCCCATCCTTGAGCAGGACTCATCACCCTGGTAATCGGCAAGCTGTCTTTGCCGAATGCCGGTGCGCGTGTTTATCCATTCATCGGAAGTATCAAGAGTTTTTGCGAGATCGTCGTTCGTGATAACACGCTTGGGGAGAAAACCGCCAGTTCCCGTGATTTTTGTCCGCATAATTTGCCTTACGAATAAAAAAAGCTCATTGCCAAAATTTTTGGTCCAAAAATGCTAATCCCTCGCTACCAGTATAAAAGAGCTCTTAATAGAGAGCCCGCGGTACTGAGGTATACCAATGACCCTTCCCAGTGAATTAGATTTAGCGCAATTGATTGTAAATACTCTTAGTCTTGAGATCCGCGCGGAGGAAATAGACCCTAAGGGCCCGTTGTTTGGTGAAGGCCTGGGCTTGGATTCCATTGATGGCTTGGAAGTTGGTATGGCCATCAAGAAGGCCTATGGCATTACCGTGGATGGTAATGAGGTCAAAACCGCCTTTCACTCCTTATGTTCTTTGAAAGATTTCCTATGCCAGAAGCTAGAACAGGTCAATTGAGCGATACTAATAGTCTTCATGTCTACAATGTGGAGCTTTTATCCAACCATCCCGCATGTGAGGGCCATTTTGAAGGCAATCCCATTTTGCCAGGCGTGGTGACCTTGGAATATGTGCGGATTGCCTTTAGGCAATTTTCTCCTAAGCGAAAAATCAGGTCGTTTAGCCGAGCGAAATTTACCCATAATCTTAAGCCAGGCGAGAAATTAATTATCCACTTTTTGGCCGAAAAGAACAGCATGGTTGAATTCCAATGTTTTGATTCCGAAGACCATCAGATTGCCATTGGCAGTTTAAAAGCTGAGTGACTATGACTATCGCCCCAAGTTTTATTTCGGCATTTACGCTTTCAAGCGCCATAGGTATGGGCAATACGGAAACGGTCCAAGCGTTACGGGAAGAAAGAAGCGGTCTTTCGGAGCTAGCTCTTTCACCGGTGGGACGCACTTGGTTTGGTAAAATCGCCGATCAAAATCATGCGGCTATTCCAGACGAACTTGCTCTTTACAGCAATTCCTGCACACGAATGATAGCTTCCGCACTCTTGAAAGACGATTTTTTTGCCAAAATAAAAATCGCCAAGGAGCGCTTCGGTGAGAGCCGCATCGCATGTTTTCTTGGAACCATCACCAGTGCAATTTGCGAAATGGAGCTGCTTTACCAAACTTTCCCGGACCAATGGAATTACGAGCCGAAAATTCCCCTAGAGTATCATGCAAGCATTAACTCGCTAACGCAGTTCACCCGCGAATTTCTTGGTATTACGGGGCCCTATGCCACCATCAGCACGGCCTGCTCGTCAAGCGCCAAGGTATTTGCCACGGCGCATCGATACTTGGCCGCGGGCCTCTGCGATGCCGCTGTAGTTGCAGGTGTAGAAGCACAATGTGAGTTATTGATTTATGGCTTTCGTGCGCTCGGTGTGCTGTCATCTTCTAAGTGCAAGCCCTGGGATAAGAATCGAGACGGTATTAATATTGGTGCGGCCGCGGGCTTTGCGCTGATGACTCGAAAACCAACTTCCCCCGAAGATTTTACGCTTCGAGGATATGGCGAGACGTCGGATGGATATCACATGACATCGCCTCACCCGGAAGGTCTGGGTGTAGAAATATGCATGCGCCAGGCCCTGAGCTCAGCTGGTTTAAAACCCAAAGATATCGATTATATTAATTCCCATGGCAGCGCGACCACGATGAACGATATCACCGAAGATGGCGCCATCACGCGGGTATTTGGCGAGGGGGCCTTGGTGACTTCGACCAAGGGTTATACGGGGCATACCCAGGGAGCAGCGGGAATTACCGAAGCAATTTTATTGATGCTCGCCATGAAAGAAGGCTTTGTCCCCGCCAATATCAATGCTGTGGAAATCGATTCACAGCTTAAATGCCAAGTGCCGCTGACAAACCTGACAAAAAACCTGCGCTTTGGGTTGACTAATTCCATGGGCTTTGGCGGCAACAATGCAACGCTGATTTTCGGAGCTCCGCAATGACGAGTATTTGGGTTGAGTCGGTGAGCGTTTTCGGCCCGGGCCTTTTGGGGTGGCCTCACGCTTCGGAGGTTTTAGGAGATCCTCGACGCTATGATCCACAAAAAACTCCTCCCATCGAGTCTCGTTTTCTCAGTCCTAACAACCGACGCAGAACTTCCCCCCATATGCAGATTGCCATTCAAGCGGCCGATTACGCGTTACGGGATACTGGTTTCGATGAAACCTCAATCGATCTCATTTTGACGTCATCGGAAGAAGATTTAGACATCGCCGAAGATGATATCCAAGCATTAGTCCAGCCAGAAAAGGAGATATCCCCACAAAAATTTCAGAACGTTATTTTGAATGCCGCCGCGGGGCATCTAGGCATATTTATGAAAAACACGTCAGGCTCCACCACCGTCAGTGGCACGGGCAATTGTTTTTCGGTGGGGCTTTTGCAGGCCTATACGACGATTCTGGCGACAAAAGGGCGGGCGCTGCTCGTGGCCTATGACGCGCCAAGTAGCATGCCGTATTCGGAAAAAGATCGGCCGTTTTTTGCTGTTGGCATGGTTTTAAGCCATTCCCACTCACCCAGTATTTTAGGCGAGCTTTCTCTCACTCTGGGTGAAAGAAAAGAGCTCACGGTGATGGAACACCCCGCACTTGAGACCATGCGCGCGACCACCCCTTCAGCTACCGGGCTGCCACTTTTGTTGGTGTTGGCGAAAAAACAGGCGGGGGTGGTAGAGCTCTATTATTCGAAGGAGTTGTCTCTTACGGTTGCGCTATGTTTTTAGCGGAGCTTCCACAGCAAATTGAGGCTAGTATTCTCGCCCAATATATTCCACACAGTGGGCCAATGGTTTTACTCGATCGGGTAGAAGAATGGGACGAAAACCGCATACTGTGCATTTCGAGTACTCACCAAAGAGAAGCACATCCTTTGCGCATAGATAATTTCTTGTCGGCCATCCACACCGTTGAGTATGCGGCGCAGGCAGCTTCGTTTCATTGCGCACTCATGTCGTTAAAATATCACCGACCGGTAGAAGGCATTGATCGCCTTGGCGGCATAAGCTCGGCCTATCTCGTTGTGGTGAGAGATTTCGATTTTATGGACGTTGACCTGGCTGCAGTAAAGGAAAAACTCATAATAGCAGCGGAGCATAAAGAAAGCGGCCCGCGGCTGCTCAAATATGATTTCAACGCAACAACCAGCAGCGCGACATTGGCGTCGGGGCAAATAACCTTGGTAGTTGAACGATAGGAAGCGACGATGAAACGAGCTTTAGTCACGGGTGGAAGTGGGGATATAGGAGCTGCTATTTCTAAGAGGCTTGCTAAAGGTGATGTCCATGTTTTTGTGCATGCCAACAAGAACCTGGAAAAAGCTGAACATGTTGTAAGCGTCATTCGTCAAATGGGAGGATGTGCCGAAACTTTGACATTTGACGTTACTTGCGGCCCTCAATGTGAAGATGTGTTAACGAAACTTTGTGAAGATGGTGCGATCGACGTGATCGTCAATAACGCTGGCATCGCCACCGATTCGCCCATGGCCGGTATGACCTATGAGGACTGGTATCGCGTGATCGATGTGTCGCTCAATGGATTCTTTAATGTGACCAAGCCACTGTTGATGCCGCTGATTAGTAGCCGCCGTGGAGGGCGGATCATCAATATTACGTCGGCCATTGGCATCATGGGTAACCGGGGCCAGACCAATTATGCGGCGGCCAAAGGGGCCTTGCATTCTGCCACCAAGTCACTGGCACTTGAACTTGCATCGCGCAAGATTACGGTAAATGCTATCGCGCCGGGTCTGATCGATGGCGGCATGGCGCTCGGGAAATTCGATGCGGAAACCGTAAGTAAGATTATTCCCATGCGACGAGCGGGCACTGTGGACGAGGTTGCCGCGCTAGTGTCGTTTATCGCCTCAGACGAAGCGGGTTATATCACGGGCCAAATTATCAGCGTCAACGGCGGCATCGCGTAATCATGTTGTTTAAAAGGGGAGAAAAATGAGAGCTAAAGTGATGGATAGTTTTAACGAACTTTCCTATTATTCGTTGTTCGACATTGCAGAAAAAGCACGCTGGAAGATGACGGATCTGCCGTGGGCTTCCTTCGATAAATCAAAAGTAACTCCCGAACTCGTGTCTTTAATTAAGACTATTACTATCGGTGAGTGCACTACATTTAATGCCACGCGGGCATTTATGGATTTATTTGCTGAAGATCTCGATTTTACGCAATGGATCGCGGTCTGGCTTTACGAAGAAACCAAGCATCCGCAAGCTCTGGTGAGATGGCTTGCCTGTGCCGGCGAGCCCATGTCAGAGCAAGAGCAGCTCGATGCGCGGATCATCACGCCTATGACGCAATCTCAGGTGGAAATGCTTACCTTCAATATCGTCTCCGAAATTGTAGCTTCAACCTTGTATCAAAGCTTTGCCAAGCGCGTGGAAGAGCCGCTTTTGAAAGAAATCATGATCTCTCTGGGCAAGGATGAAGCACGGCATTCGGTGGGCTTTGAGCACTACTGTAAGCAATATATTGAAAATGCCGACGATCCAGAAAAAGAAAAACTAACTTGTCTAAGAGCAGCCTGGGTTTTCATGCAAGACGATTCTTTTGTGCAGCACCCGGTTTATATCACTTTGAATCGGGTCAAGGAGCAGGCGAGCGACGACATGGTTGATCGGGCCCGACAGCACATCACGTCCCGCATCAGCAAGGCCATTGGTGTTCCCATTGCCGGACCCGAAGAATTTAACGCGGTCTATCAAGAGATGCGAAAACGCTACAAACAAAGTCGCCAATCGTCGGCATTAAACACGGACGCGGTTAGGAGCGTCTGATCCGTGAATACGGTGGGGGAAACGGCATATTATTGCTGCGGCGTTCGCATGGCGGACGCTGAAAAAAAACCTTCTCTCTTAAACGACCACTATGCTCGTCGTTTCATGGACAGCCACGGGCTGTCGGTTTTTTCTCGCTTAAAACACCTTGACGCGAGTCATATGTGCAGCATCGTTCGGGCCAAGCTCATCGACGATCAGCTGAAAAAGATTCTTTCTGGCGATCAAAGCACGCAAGTTGTGGTACTAGGCGCAGGTTTCGACACCAAGGCCTTTCGTTTGGGTGGCGGGACTTGGATTGAGATCGATGACCCGGCGATCATTAAAATCAAAAACCAAGAGCTGCCGGTATCATCGTGTACCAATCCCTTGGCCAGAATGGCCGTAGATTTCTCACGCGACGAGTTAGCGTTGGCCCTGCAAGAAATCTGCACCGAGAAAAAAACCGTCTTTATTATTGAAGGCGTTTTTATGTATTTAGACGAAAGCGAAATCAAAAATACGCTAGGTCTCCTCAAGGCTCGCTTCCCCGAACACGACTTACTGGTAGACCTCATGAATGAACACTTCATCAAGCAATATATGGGAAAATATCTAAGAGCCATCGGCGAATTTAACTGCTCTTTCAAATTTCATCATCAAAACCCCCGAGGCCTTTTGAAAGAATTGGGCTACAAGGACTTGCTCACTGCATCGATCTTCGACCACGCATCGGAGCTCGGCCAATTCTGGGCCCCAAGATTTCTCTTGCGCATCCTCCGCCCAAAACTCTTAAGCGGATATACTGTAAACTGGATGCGCCAGGATCTCTGCGAATAAATATATCGCTAAAGTCTTGGCCGCCCATCTTCGCTATCAATTAGCGATTTCTATTACGAGGTAGGATCATGAAAACTCTCAATTATTTTGGTCATTCGGTGGCCACGGTGTTCTTGCTGATCTTTGCATTTGGTATCGCCGCAGAACCGGAACCGCAACCAAAAACGTCGTTAGAAAAACAACTGGGTCCAGATGGGGAATGGCCCTTGATGTTTGATTGGCATGGGTCGGAATTCATGGGAGCAAGCCTCATGCTCTCGCTTAATAACGCATTTTTTTGGTCCGAAGATCGCTTGATCGACCTTACGGGCATTACTTTGTCTCAGCCTTGGGCAGGAATTTTGCGCTCCGTAGAGTTAGTCGGTTTAGTTTTGCCGGTAAATGATCTGGCTTTCTTAATGCAGCACGAATATTTCGGTCACGGCGCCAGAGCTAGGGAGTTTGGCCTCCAAACGTCGTGGCCAAAGTTAGAGAGTCTGCCTCTGCCCTTTGGGCCCGGAATTGCATCGGTGAGTCATGCTCCGCCCCATAATATTAAAGAATCCTTAGTTATCACTCTCGGCGGGGTTGAAGGGGCCAGTGTATTGGCCGAGGAGATCAACACCAGATGGTGGCGCAATAAAAAAATGAACGCCAAAACCACCTTCATGAATATTTTAGCTACTCATAACACCGATGGCTATCTATGGATTTTTCCTCCATCGAAATTATCCGCTAACCTTCGCGCCGGCCACGACATGGTCGCGTATGTAGAAAAAGTAAATAAGATGTATGGCGACCAGCGCTTAACCTTGGATTACATGACTTGGAGTGTTGCCACGAATCTTATCAATCCATTTACTTATTTTAGCTTCTACTCCATGTATCGTTACATAGTTCACGGCGAACGCACCAACGATTACCCATATTTCTCCTTCGGGAATTTTAGCTTTTTGCCGTCCATGCGATATGTGTTATCTCCTTTTGGACCTGAGTATCATCTGCTAAATTACATGACTTTCGGCGAGCGCAATCTCAAAGCATATATGCGATACGGCCAGCTTAAGACCGCCAATTATTTTGGCTTAGGAGCATCTGGTGATATTTATTCAAACTGGGGCATTACTCTCGGCGCTCGGTTTCATGCATGGCGCCAGCCCGAGATCAATTCCAATAACTTCGGACGAGCTAAGCTGGGCGCGTCAGGTTCAATCACTCTTGACTACCGTCCGGCTAGCTTCATTTCGTTAAATGGCCTTCTGGGTTACAAGTCGGCTGGCTTTGTGCTTGGTGAACCCATCGACCAATCTCTCATCTGGCGAGCCGGCTTGACCATTCATCTCTAGTTGGCATCAAACACCCAAAAAAAACGCAACCGACGTCGACTGTCGGTTGCGTTTTTGTGTATGGGGTTAGCGCGTCTTTAGAAACCGCCCATGCCGCCCATACCACCCATGCCGCCGCCCATGCCGCCGGCTGGTGCGTGAGCATGTGCATCACTTTCCTTCTTCTTTTCTGCGACCATCGCTTCGGTGGTCAAGAGGAGGGATGCGATGGACACAGCATTTTGTAGTGCCGTGCGGGTTACCTTGGTCGGATCCAAGATACCGGCCTTGAGTAGATCCTCATAGCATTCGGTGGCTGCGTTGAAGCCGAAGGCACCAGTGTTTTCTGCCACTTTGTTGACAACGATGGAGCCTTCATGGCCGGCGTTCATCGCGATCATTCGCAGTGGTTCTTCTACTGCTCGGCGAAGCAAGTCGATGCCGAATTTTTCATCAGCTTCCACCTTGCAGTTATCGAGAGCGCAACGTGCTCTGAGCAGGGCCACACCACCGCCAGGGACGATGCCTTCTTCGACAGCTGCACGGGTTGCATGCAGTGCGTCTTCTACTCGGGCTTTCTTTTCTTTCATTTCGACTTCAGTTGCCGCACCGACACGAATCACTGCCACACCGCCAGCCATTTTAGCCAAACGTTCTTGCAGTTTTTCACGATCGTAGTCGGAGGTGGTGTCTTCGATTTGCGCACGGATCTGATTGATACGAGCAGCAATCTCTTGCTTGCCACCTGCGCCATCAACGATAGTCGTATTATCTTTGTCGATGGTTACATGCTTAGCATTGCCCAGATCGGAGACAGTCACGCTATCAAGCTTACGGCCCA